>JAGWVP010000285.1 GCA_018970825.1 bacterium
GCGCGCACGAACGCGAGCGGGGCCTGCAGGTTCACCTGCATCGCGAGCGCGTGGTCCGCGGGCGTCGCGTCGAGCGAGGTCGCGGGGCGCGCGTGTCCGATCGAGGTCGCGTTGTTCACCAGGACGTCGGCCCCGCCGACCCGATCGAGAACGACGCGGGCGACGCGATCGACGTCGGCCGCGTCGCCCAGGTCCCCGGGCACGGCGATCACGTCCGCGCCGGTGTCGCGTCGCAGGCGCTCCGCGAACGCCCCGAGCGCGTCGGCGCCGCGCGCGTTCACGACCACGCGCGCGCCCGCCTCGGCCATCGCGCGCGCGATCGCGGCGCCGATGTTGCGGCTCGCGCCCGTGACGAGCGCCGTCCGGCCGTCGAGCCGGAAGCGGTCGAGAATCCCGGACGGCACGGACGCGGTCCTACGCGAAGGCTCGCCGCGACGCGAGCCCTTCGGGCGTCAGCGGCAGGACACGGAGCGCAGCAGCGTGTCCCACTTGCAGGCGGGACGGATCTCCGCGCACGAGCCGACGGCCGCACCCGGGGGCGCGAACACGACCGCCGCGACGAGCGGGCCGCCGGTCGCGGGGAGGTCGAAGCTCGAGTCCTTGGTCGTGATCGAGAACGACCAGCGTCCGGCCGCGATCCGCCGCAGGCTCACCTTCGCGACGCCGGCCTTGCCGGTCGGCAGGCGCGGCGCCTTCCAGGTCCAGCCCGAGGTCGAGGCGACCCAGCCCGAGCCGGTCGCTGCGGACCATGCTCCCGACGGCACCGACAGGTCGGCGATGGCCGCTGAGCCCCACATGTGGGCGGTCTCGTCGTACACGAGGACCCGGACGCCGTGGGTCGCGGGATCGAGCGCCGGGTTCGTCGGCATGAACGCCTCGCCCTTGAACGTGACCTTGTCGTCGCCCGCGGGCGTGCCGAAGCCCGACAGTTTCAGGGCCGTCTTGGCGATCGCCCCGCCGGGCATCACGGTGCACTCGTCGCAGGCGTCGCCTCGCCCGTCGCCGTCGGCGTCGGCCTGGAGCGGATCGGCCGAAGCGGGGCACGTGTCCTCGGCGTCGCAGGTGCCGTCCTGGTCGGCGTCGGGGAGTCCGGTGTCGGTCGGGCAGGCCTTCGACGACCCGTCGCAGGACTCGGCGACGTCGCAGGCGTCGCCGACCTCGCGGCACACCGCGCCCGCGCTCGCGACCAGGTCGGTCGGGCAGTCGTCCGCGACCCCGTCGCAGGACTCGGGTGCGTCGCAGACGTCGCTCGCCGTGCGGCAGACCGAGGTCTTCTTTCCGTCGGCGGGGCAGGCCGCGGACGAACCGGTGCACGCGTCGATCGCGTCGCAGACGCCCGCGGCCGGACGGCAGGGCGTTCCCGCCGGACGGTAGACGTCGGCGGGGCACGCGGGCGAGGAGCCGGTGCAGGACTCCGCGATGTCGCAGGCGTCGGACGCCGGACGACAGGTCACGCCGGCCGGCTGTCGGACGTCGCCCGGGCAGGCCGCCGACGAGCCGGTGCAGGCCTCGGCGAGGTCGCAGGGGCCGGCGGCCGCGCGACAGGTGGTCCCGGAGGTCGCGAGTCCGTCGGCGGGGCAGGTGTTGCTCGCACCCGAGCACACCTCGGCGACGTCGCAGGGACCGGTCGCCGCGCGGCAGACGGTGCCCGCCGCGGCGAAGCCGTTTGCGGGGCAGTCCTTGCCCGAGCCGTCGCAGATCTCGGCCGCGTCGCAGGTGCCGCTCGCGGCACGGCACGCGGTGCCTGCGCCTGCGACGCCGTCGGCGGGGCAGGCGGCGGAAGAGCCGGTGCAGGCCTCGGCGACGTCGCAGGCGGCGGTCGCCGCCCGGCACGACGTGCCCGCGGCGACGAACTGGTCGACCGGACAACCCGCGGAGGTCCCGGTACAGGCCTCCGGTGCGTCGCATGCGTCGCTCGCGACCCGGCAGGTCGTGCCCGCGGCGAGGAACCCGTCCGCGGGACACGAGGCCGAAGATCCGGTGCAGGACTCGGCGACGTCGCAGTCGCCGGTCGCGGCGCGGCAGGTGGTACCCGCGACGACGAATCCGTCCGTGGGGCAGGCGGCGGACGTGCCGGTGCAGGCCTCGTCGACGTCGCACGCGCCGTTCGCTGCCCGGCAGGCGACCCCCGCGTCGGCGAACCCGTCGGCCGGACAGGCGTCGGACGCACCGGTGCACGCCTCGGCGACGTCGCAGGCTCCCGCCGCCGCGCGGCAGACCGTCGTCGCGGCTGCGAAGCTGCAGTCGAGCGCGCAGCACGCGCCGTCGGCGCCGTTGCTCTCGGCCCCGAGGTCGCAGGCCTCGCCCGCGTTCAGGCTGCCGTTGCCGCAGTCCGGCAGTGCCTTGATCGGGGTCGCGCGGTTCTGGGAGATCAGGCCGCTCGTGTAGGTGCCGTACTCGTAATAGGCGCTCGTCCTCGTCCCGCGCACGATGTCGCCGGCCCAGGCCGCGGCGAGGGTCCGCAGCGCGGTCGTGTTCGCGGCCTGCGGGGTGCCGCAGGCGAGCGTCCCGAGGAAGTCGGAGTTGGTGCCCTCGACGTCGGTGTGAAGGCTGCCGTTGGTGAGCTTCAGGCCGACGAACGAGTTCGGGAGCCCGGCGAGCGCCGACGCGCTGTTGTTGGAGGAATTGCAGGACGACGAGTTCGCGGTCACGGAGAGGACGGGGCGCGTCGCGCCCGCGGAGATCAGCAGGACGTTGTCCGCGAAGCCGCCCGCCGAGACCGGGTCGAACAGGATCGCGCCCTTCAGCGTCGCGAAGCCGCGCTGGACGAGGCGCTTGCCGACCTCGGTCGCGAAGTGACCTCCCGCCGAGTGGCCGCCGACGATCGTCGCGGCCGGAACGACCGTTCCGGCCGGCGGGACGAGGGTTCCGTCCGCGATCGCGTCGCCGACCGTGACGCCGAAGGACGGGTTGCCGCCCTGCATGCTCGCGTTGATGCAGAGGACGACGAGCCCCTGCCGCATGATCGCGAGCCCGGTGTCCCGGATGTTGCCGCAGCCGCGCGAGAAGCCGTGCTCCATCAGCATGAAGCCGAGCGCGGGGGTCGACGGCACGAACCAGTCGGAGCTGTAGGAGCTGCCGCCGATCGTGTTGTTCTGGTTCGTGACGGTGCCGGTCGAGTCCTGGAACACGACTGCGGCCCGAGCCTCGCGCGGCGCGACCGCCGTCGAGAGCAGGAGTACCGCCGCGATCGCGCGGAGGCCCCTTCCCGGGACCGATCCGTTGCCCGACTTCCCCCTGCGGAGCGACTCGACCATCGCGCGGCTCTACCCGGGCCGGATGCGGGCGGTCAATGCCTGAATGCGTGGGGGCGTGCGGGGCTCCGGTCCGGCGCTCCCGGGACCCGCCGATCGCCCCCGTCCGGGGCATCGACTTCGCGCCGCACATCCGGAGGGCGGGCATGAGCGCCGAGACCGCCGGGCCCCCGGGGTGCGCTCCCGGACCCGGCACGTGAGCGCGGGAGCCGATTCGGCCCGGGCTCGACGATCCCGCTCGACGTCACGGTCGTGGCCGCGCAGGCGCCCCGCGACCCGCGACCCGCGCGCGCCGCGCCGGACTCAGCGACGCTCCGCCTTGTACTGCTGCTTGTCGGCGAGGAGGATCGCCGTGACCTTCGCGGACAGGCAGAACCCGTGCTCGGTCGCGAGCTGCAGGGTCGGGTGGGACTCGCCGTAGAGCCGGAAGGCGACGCCGGTCGGCAGCGACGTCATTCCCTTGCCGGCATCGTTGCGGCCCTTCGCGGAGGCCTTGCCGCGACCGGCACCGCCTGCGACGAAGTCGAGCTGCTGCACGCCCGACGCGCTCGCGCTGCCGTCCTTGTACCGGAAGCCGCTCGAGCCCAGCGCCTGCCAGCACGGAGCGCCGGCGCAACGCTCGCCGCCGCGGTCGACTTCCAGTCGCTGCACGAGCTCGCCGGCATCGCCGTAGAGGCAGAGGGCCACCGAGTTCGCGCCCGAGACGGGATTGCCGAACGCGGCGGCCGTCGTGTCGTCCGAGAAGCCCTTCCACTCGACCTTCATCTGCTCCCGGCCGGCACTCCGCTCGAGGAACTGGAACTTGACCCGCGCGGCCTCGACGCAATCCGTGCGCGGGCTCGCCGGGCAGATCTCGACCCGGCAGGATGCGTCGCAGCCGTCCCCGGGCTCGCGTCCGCCGTCGTCGCACTGCTCGCCGCACGCGGCCTGCAGGCTTCCGTCGCCGCAAGTGGTCGGGTCGCCGCCGCAGGATCCGCCGGAACATGCGTCGAGGATCGTGCAGGCCAGCCCGTCGTCGCAGGACGTGCCGTCGGGCGCGGAAGCGTCCACCGGGCAGCCCTTGCCCGAGCCGTCGCAGCTCTCGGCCGCGTCGCAGGCGTCCTGCGCGGGCCGACAGGCGACCCCGGCGGCCGCGACCCGGTCCTGCGGGCAGGCGGTCGAGGCTCCGTCGCAGCTCTCCGCGAGGTCGCAGGCACCGTCCGCCGCCCGACACGGGAACCCCGCGGCCGCCACGCGGTCCAGCGGGCAGGTGGCCGAGGTCCCGTCGCAGGCTTCGGCGACGTCGCAGTCGCCAGCCGCGACCCTGCACGCGGTCCCGGCCGGCTCGATCCGGCAGTCGTCGGAGCAGCAGCCGCCGGGCGCTGCGGCATCGTCGCACTGCTCCCCGCACGAGGGTTCGACCACGCCGTCGCCGCAGTCGCAGGACGGCGGGCACGCGCCGCAATCGGATGCGCAGGAGCCGCA
>JAGWVP010000286.1 GCA_018970825.1 bacterium
GCATGCCGTAGCAGATGCCGAGCACCGGCACGCCGAGGCGGGTGATTCCGGCCGCGAGCTTCGGCGCACCGGGCACGTAGACGCTCGCGGGGCCGCCCGACAGGATGATCCCCGCCGGCTTGCGCGCGACGACCTCGTCGACGGACGCGGTGCACGGGAGGATCTCGCAGTACACGTTCGCCTCGCGGACCCGGCGCGCGATCAGCTGCGTGTACTGGCTTCCGAAGTCGAGGATCAGGATCATGGGTTCGCTCGCACGCCGCGCACCCGGTCGCCTCCCGCACCCGGGCGGGACGACCGGGTGTCAGTCGAGGCGGTAGTTGGGCGCCTCCTTCGTCACGACCACGTCGTGGACGTGGCTCTCCCGGTGGCCCGCCTCGCTGATGCGGATGTAGCGCGCCTGCGACCGCAGCTCGTCGAGGTTTCGGCAACCCAGGTAGCCGAGGCCGGCCCGCAGGCCGCCGACGAGCTGGTGCACGTTGGAGGCGAGCGAGCCCTTGTAAGGCACGCGGCCCTCGATGCCCTCGGGCACGAGCTTCATCTCCTCGTTCTCGTCGTCCTGGAAGTAGCGGTCCCGGCTGCCCGCGCGCATCGCGCCGAGCGAGCCCATGCCGCGGTACATCTTGTAGGTCCGCCCCTGGTAGAGGATGGTCTCGCCCGGGCTCTCCTCGGTGCCGGCGAAGAGACTGCCGATCATGACCGCCTGGGCACCGCAGGCGAGCGACTTCACCACGTCGCCCGAGAAGCGGATGCCGCCGTCGGCGATGAGCGGCACGCCGGCCTCCTTCGTGACGCGCGCCGCGTCGACGATCGCGGTGACCTGCGGCATGCCGACGCCGGAGATGATCCTGGTCGTGCAGATCGAGCCGACGCCCATGCCCACCTTCACGCCGTCGACCCCGGCGCGGATCAACGCCTCGGCGCCGTCGGCGGTGCCGACGTTCCCGGCGACGACCTCGAGGCCGTGGAAGGTGCGCTTCAGGTGCTCGACCGTGCGCAGCACGTTGCGGCTGTGCCCGTGCGCGGTGTCGACGCACACGACGTCGACCCCGGCCTTCACGAGAGCCGCCGCCCGCTGCTCGCAGTCCGCACCGACGCCGACCGCGGCGCCGACGCGCAGGCGCCCGCGCTCGTCGCGGCAGGCGTGCGGGAACTGGCTGAACTTCTCGATGTCCTTGACCGTGATGAGGCCGACCAGGCGGCCCGCTTCGTCGGTCACGAGGAGCTTCTCGATCCGCCGCTCGTGGAGGATGTTCTTGGCTTCCTCGAGCGTCACGCCGGGCCGCGCCGTGACGAGGTCGCGGCTCGTCATGACCTCGCTCACGGGTCGGTCGAGCCGGCTCTCGAAGCGAAGGTCGCGGTTGGTCAGGATGCCCACGAGGCGCCCGTCGCGGGTGACGGGCATGCCCGACACGCGCGCCCGGCTCATCACTTCGAGGGCGGCCGAGAGCGGCTGGTCCGGATCGACCGTGAGCGGGTCCGCCACCATGCCGCTTTCGAATTTCTTCACCCGCGCGACCTCGGCCGCCTGGGTCTCGATCGGGAGGTTCTTGTGGACGAAACCGATGCCGCCCGCCTGCGCCATCGCGATCGCGGTCTCCGACTCGGTCACCGTGTCCATCGCGGCGGAGACGAGCGGAATGTTCAGCGAAATCCGGCGGGTGAGCCTGCTCGAGACGTCCGTGTCGCGGGGCAGGACGTCGGAGGCCGCGGGAACGAGCAGGATGTCGTCGAAGGTGAGTCCCTCGACGAGGCGATGCTGCTCCATCACGCGACTCCCGGGCTTCCCGGGATCCCCGTCCGGGGCCGTCCCGGAGCGCGAACCCCGTGGTGCGCGGCGCCGTCGTCGTGTAGCGGATACGGGCTTGGAGGAGCCATGAGCCTGCCTATCAGAGCGCAGCGAGTGGGACAAGAACCGGGGCCGACCACGACCGGTTGTGGTGAGAGGTCGCGATCGTGATCCTCTCCTTCGGCGAACGGACGCCGGTCGTGGACCCATCGGCCGTCGTGTTCGAGGGCGCGACCGTGGTCGGTTCCGTGCACCTCGGCGCGCGCTCGAGCGTCTGGTTCGGCGCGGTCGTCCGGGCCGACGTCGACGACGTCGTGATCGGCGCCCGCTCGAACGTCCAGGACCGCTGCGTGATCCACGTGACGACCAGGCGCTTTTCGACGCGGCTCGGCGACGACGTGACGGTGGGCCACTCGGTCACGCTGCACGGATGCGAGATCGGCGACCGGGTCCTGCTCGGCATCGGCTCGATCGTCCTCGACGGCTGCGAGGTCGGCTCCGACTGCATCGTCGGTGCCGGTTCGCTGCTCGTCCCGGGCACGAAGGTGCCGCCAGGTCACCTCGTCGTCGGCTCGCCGGCGGTCGTGAAGCGTGAGCTCCGCGACGAGGAGCGTGCGCACCTGCTGCGGTCGGCGGAGAACTACGCGCTGCTGTCGGCGCGTTACCGCGAACTCGGCATCGCCTGAGGGGGCGCCGCGACCGGCGGCCGCGTCGCCCCGACGGCGTTCTCCCGGAGGTCCGGGGCGGCAGGTTCAGTTGGCCGGCGTCACGCAGGGACCGCCGCCGCAGACGTCCGCGACGACCCCGTCGGGGCGCAGGAACTCCGACACGAGTTCGAGCACCCGCGGCTCGCGCCCGCCGGCACCGTGGGGATCGCGTCCGGCCCTCGGCGGCAGGTTCTCGTCGGGCGGCGCCGGCGAGTCGAAGTCCCAGATCACGACCCCGGATCCGGCGAACGGCGCGGTCTCCGGCCGCAGCCCGTACATCGGCTCGACCGAGGTCGAGCGCCCCGGACGCAACGCGGGCGTCTTCACGGAGAGATCCATCGAGCGGCCCGCGACCTCGGTCCCGACGTTCGCGACCTGGTGATCGCCGAACGCCTCGAAGAAGAGGATCTCGTGGTGCGGGGTGCCCGGGTACTCGTCGGCCACCATGTGCTGGAGGTAGCCGTTCGCCTCGCCGCGGTCCCAGAGCATCTGCGCGATCGCGAGGATGAACGAGCGGACGACTTCGTCCGGGTAGGCCGCCGTCAGGATCGGCGTGAACTCGTCGAAGTCCACGCTGCGCGGGATCAGGAGACTGTAGTTCGACGCCCCCACGGCGAAGATGCTGCGGGTGAAGTCCTGCGCAACGGCGGTCGTCGCCCCGCCGAGGATGCCCCCCTGGCTCGCGCCGAGGAAGTAGAGATCGCCCCGGAACGGGCTCGTGCCGTCGTGCTGGAAGGCCGGATTCGAGCCGAAACCGTCGGGGTGGATCATGAGGCGCCCGAGGAAGAGGAAGTTCAGGTGCCCCTGCTGCAATCGATCGGCGAGCGTGTAGAAGCTCGAGACGTCCTGCAGGATGTTCGCCGCGTTTCCGATGTCTCCCGCGGACATGCCGATCCAGTCGGTCGCGCAGGAGACGACGTTGGCGAGGGCCGCCGCGGCGCCGTTGCCGAGGACCTCGCCGGCCGAGCCGAGGAGCCCGTGCCCGTAGAGGAAGGCGCGGGCCGGGTTCGAGGCGCCGGCGGTCGAGGGAACCGTGCAGATGAAGTTCGCGACCTGCGTGCCGTTGCGCTGCGGCAGGCCGTCGGGGCCCGGAGCGTAGTCGAACCCCGTCCCGGCCCCGCCGTCGCCGGTCAGGTAGCGCGGGACCTCGAAGGTGCCGTTCACGACGCGCACGAGGGCGTTCAGCTGGGACACTCCCCTCACCTCGAAGCGTGGCGCCGCCGCGCCGAGTTCGCCGAAGGCGTCGTCGCGGAGGTGGAGCAGGCGTTCGGAGAGCGACCGTCCGCTCGCGACCGTGAAGTCCCAGGCGAGGAACAGGTCGGCGCGGGGAACCCCCGCAGCCTCCAGGTCGACGAAGATGCGCTCCATGGCGGGCCGCCGCGCCTCGACCGCCTCGGAGTCCGTCCGAAGCCCGTCGCGGTAGGCACGGAAGACGTCGTTCGGCTCGATGTCCGCACCGGACCGGTCGACGAGGCGCCGAAGCGCGACCACGTGGCGATGCCCCTCGCGCAGGTTCCGTGCCGGGTGGATCAGAAGGGCGCGCCGTGCGTCGTCGGTCGCCTTCGCGTCGAGTTCCGCCCAGGCAAGGACGCGTTCCCCCGTGTCGGCGTCGATCACGACCACGCTCGCGTCGTCGTCGAGCGAGCGCGCGAGGTCGGTGATCGGGGGCAGCTTCGAGGCCTTCGCGTCCAGGCGAGGCACGAGCGTGGTCATCTGGGCACCCGGGCTGAAGCCGTCGTTGCGGTTCCACTGGGTCGGGTCGATGTGGACGCCCTGGGCATTGGCGGGCAGCGTGGTCTCGGCGAATGCGACCCGGAGACCCGTGTCGGTCGATGCATCCGCCACCGTGAACCGGTTGCTCGGGAACGGCAGCACGCAAAGCGAGGGGTCGAGGATCTCGCAGCTCTCGGGGTCGACGACCTCGACGTGGAGCGGCGGGGCGCTCGAGGTGTCGCCGCAGGCGGCGAGGAACGAGAGGGAGGCGCCGACGAGGGCGCGGGCGAGGATCGAGCCGGTCCGGGTGTCCATGGGCCCGGACCTTAGGCCGGGCCCATGGGGGCTGGCAACACGGAACGGGGGCGCCGTGGCTATTTCCGGAGCTTGACGCTCTCGATCACGACCTGGTTCTTCGGCACGTCCTGGAGTCCGCCTTTCGAGGTCGTCTCGACGGCCTCGATCTTGCGGACCACGTCGAGCCCCGAGAC
>JAGWVP010000287.1 GCA_018970825.1 bacterium
GACGCGGGCGAGAGTCGCGACGCGGGCGTCGATCGGGATGGCCGACCACGCGGCCCGTGCCCGCCGGAGCCGCTCGACGGCGGCGGTCGCCCCGGGGCGGTCGAGGGGCGTCACGCGCCCTCCGCGAGCAGGTCCGCGAGCGCCAGCGCGCAGCCGCGCGCCGGGGCGCCGGGCAGGCGGCCGCGCAGGGCGAAGCGGCCGTCCGCCTCGCAGGTCCCGACGTCCTCGGTCTGCACCGCGAGCACCGAGCCGACGTTCGCGAGGTCGAAGTGGCAGAGGATCCCGGGCTCTCCCGGGGCGACGGGCTCGAGCGTCGAGGGGTCGACGGCGCGGGTGCGCGTCCAGGCCGGGCCGAGCTTGCGGCGCTTCGCGTTCGAGCCGGAGAAGCGGGACGCGAGCACGTCGTCGTAGAACTGCGAGCAGAGCTCCGTCATTCCGTACTCGTTCACGCACAGCCACGCCGGCACGCCGAGCACGTGCCAGCAGGCGGCGAGAAATCCCGCGTCGGAGAAGGCGCGCCCGCCCTTGGGGCCGCCGGTGTCGACGACCCGGCTGTCGGGCGGCAGGACGAGGACGCGGCCCTCGCTCCGGCAGTGCTCGAGCAGGGTCGTGAACAGTACGCGTACGCCGACGAGGCAGATCGGTTCGCCGCGGCGGGCTTCCTCCTCGATGCGGTCCGCGGCGCGCCCGGGATCGAAGGTCCCGTCGCCGACCAGCCAGGCGCACTCGCCGCCGCAGAGATCCTCCCGGATCCAGTCGACCATCCGCACGAGGGAGGACTGCGGCAGGAGGTCCGGGCCCGCGAGCAGCGCCACGAGCCGTGGCCGCGCGCCGTCGGGGAGCACCATGCGACGGAAGTGGGCGATCGCCCCCTCGCGGTAGACCTCCGGTCGCGGCACGAGGTGGCGCCCGCGCCGCTCGGTGCCCCCGGTCGTGCCGCTGGTCAGGAACACCGCGCCTCCCCCCGCGCAGGCGAGGTCGAGGGAGCGGAACGCGGCGGTCGGCACCGCCGGGATGCGCCGCCAGTCGTCGACCCCGTCCGGGGTCGAGCCACGGCGCTCGCAGAAGCGCCGGTAGGGGGCGTCGCACTCGAACTGCATCGCGAAGACGCGCAGCGCGAGCCGCCCGAAGACCTCGTCGTCGCAAGGCTCGCCGCCGCTGCCCGTGCGGGCGACCAGCGAGCGCACCTCGCGGACGACCTCGTCGAACGAAGCCATGTCCCGAGGGTAGCAGACGCGGCGACGACTCCCGCGGCCTCGTGCGCGCGGGTCCGACGGCACGGGCCGTGTCCGCCGGGTCGGTCGAGGGCCGTGGCCATTCCGTACCGTCTCGCCCGAGCCCGACGGTCGCGACGCTTGCCGATCCCGGGGCGCCTGCGTAGGCTCCCTGCGCCATGGCCGACAAGGAGACGCTCTACGACGAAGGGCTCGACCTCGCCTTCGACGGCGACTTCGAGGGCGCGATCGGGCGCTACCGGGCAGCGCTCGACATCGACGCAGGCTACGTGGATGCCGTGCATGCGCTCGCCATGGCTCACAAGGAGCTCGGCCAGCTCGACCTCGCGATCGAGGCCGGCCGACGGCTCTGCGAACTCGCACCCGACGACATCCTCGCCCACACGAGCCTCTCGCAGTTCTACCAGATGGCGGGCCTGATCGCGGAGGCCGAGGCCGAGTCCGCCAAGGCGAAGGTGCTCGACTGGAAGCGCCAGCTCTCCGAGCAGAAGGACGAGGGGAAGGCGTAGCGTGTCCGAAGAGCGCAGCGACGAGTATTTCGTCGGCCGGCTCGTGGGCCGCATCCGGCTCCTGATCGCAACCTCGGACGACATCCCGGTCGACGTGAAACTGCAGACGCAGCCGATGCTGAAGGAGTTCGAGCGCGACGTCGGTGTCGCCGAGGCGGAGGGCGACCGAGAGCACGTCCGCGGTCAGTACGCCTTCCTGTGCCGCGAACTCGCGGACTACCCGGACCTCGAGGCGCTGCTCTCGGCCCTGCGCAACTTCGTGCCCTGGCTCTGATTCCGGGGCGTCGCCGTCACGTGCCCCCGCGGACCGGCGACCGCCTCTCGCGCGGCGGCGCGCTCCCGGCCGGAGGGTGACGCAGGCTCTCTTCGCGCCGCATCGTCCCCCGCGACGGTCACGGCGCGGCGGGAGCCGCCGCCTTCGCCCGCAGCGAGGAGATCTCCTTCTCGAGCGTCGCCTGGCGCCCCTGCGTCACCTGGAGCACCTTCTGGCAATCCTCGCGCTCGTTCTTCACCCGGTTGATTTCCTGGTCCATCGAGACGACGCGGCTGCGCAGGGTGGGCGCGCCCGCGTCGCCGCTGCCCCAGAGCTGCCAGCCGAGGAAGGTGCCGGCGAGAAAGGTCGCAAGCAGGGTGAGGCCCGCCTGCGTGTACCACCAGGCCGCGTCCTTGACCGCGGCCGCGGCCTCGTCGTCGTCGGTCTTCTTCGTCGCCATCTCCCGGGCTCCCTTCGTCGGGCCCGCACCCGGCGGGTACGGGCTCGCCTAAGCGAATTCGCCCCCGGAAGGTAGCGCCGTCGCCGGGCCGGCGCGAGCGCAGGCGACGGATTCCGACCACCCGGCCGGGTCGCGGCTTCGCCCGGGAGCCGGGTCAGGCGTCGTCGGTCAGCCAGCGCTCGAGCAGGTCGGAAACTTCGCGCAGCGCCCGGTCGCGACCGCGGAAGGTCCGCTCGAGAGTCCACTCGCCCCGCACGAACACGTCGAGCGAGCAGTCCGCGCCGAGGCAGATCTCGCAGATCCGCTCGCCGACGGGCGATCCCGTCACGATCGCGCGCAGGGTCGGACCCGAGTCGAGGAGGACCCCGCGCGCGCCGCGAGGCAACCGGATCGACTGCTTCACCCGCTCGACGACGTCGTCGCGGGGCCGATCCTCGGTGAGCTTCAGGACGACCCAGCCCCCTTCCGGGGGATTCGCTTCGCGCAGCCAGTCGAGGTTCGAGCCCGAGAGATGCGCGCGCGCGCGGTCCGCGTCGAAGGACTCCCCGTCGCGGAACAGTCGCTCGCCCGCGACCCAGGCCGGCCCCGGCCTGCCGGCCCCGGCTTCGCCCTCCGCGGCGGAGGCGGGGCCGACGCGGGGTCGCGCCTTGCGCGCCCCTCCCATGTCGACCCACCAGCGGTTGTCGACCGGCGCCTTGGCGTCGTCCTGCGGGGTGGCGCTCGCCGGGGTCTCCCCCGAGGCCGCGGCGGGGGGCTCGATGGCGACCGGAAGGTCGGGGCGATCGTCAGGCATGGGCCCGCCGCCGGACGCCCGCGGAGCGAGCGGCCGTGCCGCCGCGCACGGCCCGTCCCTCGGCGCGCCAGGGTGCCCTGCGGCGAGCCACCATCGCCGGCCCGACGCGGTCCGGGGGCGAGAACTCGTCGGCCGCGGTCGCCGGCTCGGCGGGCCGCCTGCGGGGCGCGATGCCCCGGACCATGCCGGCCGCGAAGGCGTCGGCCTTCCGCTCGGCGTCGGTCCAGAGGATGTAGTGCCCCATCTCGTGGTAGATCATGTTGATCCACTGCCTCTCCGAGTTGTACTTGCGGCCGCGCTTCCAGTGCTCGGGGTGGACGAGGTGGATGTGGCCGTCCTCGTAGGTTCGGCCGCCGCTCTTTCCCCAGTCGAGGTACTCGAACCAGGTGTACCGGGGGGTCGGCAGGCGGTACCACCGGGAGATGCGGGCGATGGCCCGTCGAAACGCGGACGGCCGATGCTCCCGGAAGAACTCCGAGAGCAGCCCGTCGACCGCTCGACGTTCTCGCACCGGGGGGATGAGCATCCGCATCGCCATTCACCTGCCAAGGCCGAAAGAGGGATGCGAGGACGGTAGAGAGGCCCCCGGGGGATGTCAATTTTGCCCGGCCGAGCGCCTCAAATCCCTGATATCACTCGAGTTTCTTCGGAGTGACCGAACGCGTCCGCGGGCCTCCGGCGAGCCCCGGGAGACTCGGGCCCGGGCGGCCCTTCACCCGCGCCACCACCCAGGGCCCGAACTGCGCGACCATGCGCGGCGACCGCGCTTCGGCGGGCGCGACGTCGGCTCTCTCCGCCTCGGCGACGCGGGCCCGGAAGTCCTCGTGGCCGAGTACGAGGACGTCCGCCTCGGCAGCCTGGTCGGGCGGCAGGATCTCGCGTCGCCCGTAGTAGGCGAGCCGTCGCTCGACGCCGTGGTCCCCGGTCGCGACCGCGGTCTCGGGCGGCATCGCGCGCCGGACGAACCGTGCCGTCTCGCGGGCCGCCCAGTTCTCGAGCGGAACGCGGAACACGGTCGGCCAGGGGCGGGGCAGGAGCGCCGCGGCCAGCAGGGCTGCCACGCCCGCTCCCGCGATGGCGGCCGGCCAGCGGACCCGGGCGAGGCCCCAGGTGGCGAACGTCGCGACGAGGTAGATCGCCGCGACCCAGGCCGGGACTCCCGATCCTCCGAGCCGGAGGTCGACCAGTGCGAGCAGCAGCCACGCGAGCAGAAATCGCAGCGAGGGGTCGGCGCGCCAGCCGTCGGGCAGCTGCGCGACGCCGACGAGCGCGAGCGGTACGAGCGGCACGAGCCACCGCAGCAGTTCGATCGGGGTGCCGGGCAGTGGTGCGAGGTGTCTCGCCCAGAGCTGCGCCGGCAGCGTCTCCAGCGAGGCCGCGGGCCCGATCGCGACCGCGCTCGCGACGGACACGAGGAGCGTCGTCGCCGCGCACGGCAC
>JAGWVP010000288.1 GCA_018970825.1 bacterium
CGCGGGTGGTTGAACAGCATGAGGCCGAGCGGGTGGCGGAACCACTCCGTCCGGTCGAGTGCCCACTGGTAGGGCCACCAGCGCCGCGAGCGGTAGTGGTAGATCTCCGGCTCGATCATGACCTCGCACCGCAGGGCGCCGTCCTCGGCCATCCGAAGCGCCCGGTCGGAGTCCTCGGCCTTGCGGACCTCCGCGAAGGGATAGCGCCGGGCGATGTCGGTACGAGTCGGGTTCAGGTGGTGGGGGGGGCGCTCGTAGCGTTCGGGGCGGGCCCGGTACTCGCGATGGCGGATCGACATCTCGAACGGGCGGGGATGCGCGCCGCGGTAGGTGATCCGCCCGTGGATGCCGACGACCTCGACCTCGGGATCGCCTTCGATCGCCGCGACGATCACCCGGAGGTAGTCCGGCGAGACCTCGTCGTCGTCGTCCACGAAGGACACGAAGCGCCCCGAGGCCTCGTCCATGAGGCGATTGCGCTTCGCGCCGATCGGGAGCGTGCCGTCGTCGACCTCGGAGACGATCTCGACCCGCCCGGAGAGCCCTTCCCGGGCGACCTGCTCCTCGAGCGAGGCGAGCATCGAGGAGAACAACTCCCTGCGTGACTCCAGGGTCGGGATGAGAACGCTCAGGAGCGGTTGGGACGACATGGTGCCCAGAGGAGCGTGCCTCACCGCCGCTTTGCTTTCAAGAATGGCGTTCCGGGAGCAGCCTCCGGCGCCTCGCGGGCGAGGCTGTCCGCCGGTCGGGCGCCTTCGAAGGAGGGAGCGGCCCCCCGGCGATCGGGTGTTCCGGCCGGTCAGGGCCGGCCGCGGCGGGCCCGGTCGACGGCCCGCGAGCCCGGGGCGACTTCGCGCTCGGCGCTCTCGACGAAGGACCGAACGGCGTGCCTCAGTCCTTCGGCGAAGCGCTCGGTGCCGAACAGGTCGGCTCGTGTCGCGAGGTGCGAGATCGCGGCCTCCTGCGCGGACGGCGAGCGGAGCATCGCGACGATCCGCTCGACGGCTTCGTCTTGGTCGCGGAAGACCAGCCCGGGGGCGTCGCCGACGATCGACTCGGGTCCGCCCCCCCCCTGCACGAACGTGACGCAGCCTGCGCGGATCATCTCGCCGACGACGATCCCGAAGGGCTCGTCGACCATCGCGTGGATGCCGAAGCGCTGACGAGCGAGCAGCGCGGCGAGCTCGGTCCGCGAGAGCCCGCGGTGGAGGGTGACCCAGGGGCCCGCCGACTCCAGCCGATCGACGAGCGCGCGGCCGTAGCCGGGCTCCTCGTCCTGCACGTTGCCGACCACGTGCAGGGACACCTCGTCGCCCCGCTCGCGCACTCGTCGCAGGATCTCGAGCACCCGGTCGATGCGCTTGTCGGCGACCAGGCGCCCGATGCACACGAACCCGTTCTCGCGCTGCGCCCAGGGGAGGCCCTCCGCCGCGACGGGAATCGGCGGGTGGAGGACGGTCGCGTCGAGGTCGTAGGCGGCGAGCACCCGTGTCGCGGTCCCCTCCGAGACCGCCAACGTCAGGTTCGACCGCATCCGGTCGAAGGAGAACCCCGAGAGCAGGCGCCATGGCCGAAGGGCGAACCCGATCCTCGCGCGTGCTCTCCGCGCCATGCTCTCTCCGGGCTTCGTGCCGTCGCGGTACGCCGTGCCGCACCACGGGAGGTAGACGTACTGGATGCCCGCTCCGCCGAGGTCCGCTTCCCCGTAGGTGCAGAGAACCACGTCGTAGTGACGGCGCAGGCTCCTGGCGATTCGCATCAGCGCAGCGAAACGCTGCACGCTCCACGGATCGAAATCGAGCCGCTGCGCCGTCTCGACCGCGACGCGAAGCCATGTCGGCGGGAGCCGGATGCCGATCGCGCGCGACGCGAGCGAAGTGCCGTAGTCGCGGTCGAGCCCCTCGAGGTCGGGTTCGGTCCACGCGAGCACGTCGACGTCGTGGTCCCGCGACAGCGCGTCGAGCGCCCAGGCGGCGACGACCTCCGCTCCCCCGACGGGCTCGAGGCGGGGGTGGAGGACCAGCACGCGGAGTCGGCGATCGGCCATGCTCGATCCCGCTCGAGCCGCTCAGGCGGCGAGACGCCGGTGGAGAGCGAGCAGCGGCTCCACGCAGACGTCCCAGTCGTGGCACCTCTCGACGAAGTCGCGCGCCCGGGTGCGCACCGAGTGCCAGAGGCTCTCGTCGGCGAGCAGCCGCCCGATCGCGGCCGCGAACTCGGCGGACGACTCCGCGACCAGGAGGTCGCGACCGTCCTGCACGACGAGGCCCTCGCAGCCGAAACGGGTCGAGACGACGGGGCGGCCGAAGGCCATTGCCTCGAGGATCTTGATGCGGGTGCCGCCGCCCGATCGCAGCGGTGCGAGGCACACTCGTGCGCGCCGGTAGAGCGGATCGAGGTCGGGGACCCGCCCGGTCACCGTCACTCCCGGCCGCCGGGCGAGGTCGCGCACGATGGCCGGAGGCTCGGGCCCGGCGATCGTCAAGCGGACATCCGGCCGCTCCCGGGTCACGAGCGGCAGCACTTCGTCGCAGAAGCGCAGGATGCCGTCGACGTTCGGCTCGTAGGCGAGGTTTCCGACGAACAGCATCTCGCACGTCGGCTCGGGGTCGAGCGGGCGGCAGGCCTTCGTGTCGATGCCGTTGGGGACGACCGTGACGTCGACGCCCGGGACCGCGCGGCGAAGGAGAGTGCGTTCGAAATCCGAGACGACCACGGCCGCGTCGTAACGGGGGATCCACGTCGCCTCCATGCGGCCGAGGAGCCTCGCCTTCAAGGCGTGCCCCGCGCGGGCGGCGACGGACCGGGCGCCACGGCTCATCGTCTCGTACTGCCGCGAGCCCAGGTTGTGGAGCGAGATGACCGTGCGCGCCCCGTGGCCCTGGGGAAGCGCCGCGACGTAGGGAAGGAGCAGCGAGTGCTCGACCTGGACCACGTCCGGACGCAGCGCCTGCACCATCGCGCGCAGGCGCGCGATCGCGTCGGTCGAGAGATAGGACCGGCCCGCGATCGGCCAGGAGCGCGGCGCGGCGAGCGTCCACGGATCCGCGGCCCGGAACACCGCGGCCTCGGCCCGCACGCCGTCCTCCTCCAGCGCGGCGACCGAAGCGGCGGCCCGGGCGTCGCCGACCAGGGCGAGGACCGCCGTCGTCTCGGTGGCGGCGATCCGCCGCAGGAGCTGGCGGTCGCGCAGTTGGGAGCCGCGATCGGCGAGGGCCGGGGAGCCGAGCGTGAGGAAGAGCGAGGTCACGCGGCGCTCCCCGCCCGGGCAGAGTCCTTCTCCGAAGGGTCGGCGGGCGAGCCCTCGCGCGTTCCCGCACACGCGGCGACGAAGTCGAGGGTGCGTCGCGCGATCGTCGACCAGTCGAAGTCCCCCGCGCTCGCGAGCGCCCCGTTCGAGAGTCGCTCCCGCAGCCCCCGGTCTTGGGCGAGCTCCGCGACGGCTGCGGCGAGGGCGTCCGGGTCGGCGACCGGGACGAGTCGCATGTTCTCGCTGTCGCGCCAGGCGGGGTCGGGGAGTTCCGGCCTCGTGGTGACGATCGCGCAGCCGTGCGCGAGCGCCGCCGTGAGCGTACTGCGGCGGTGGGAGGCGCCATCGCGATAGGGCAGCGCGATGACGTCGCACGAGAGCAGGTGAGCGGACACGTCGCGGGCGGGCAGGTGGCCGGTCACGGAGACGCGATCGCGCAGCCCGAGCCGCTCGAGGTCGCGGTCGAACTCCGCCGCGAAGTCCTCGTGCCCGGAGCCGAGGGTTCCGACCGATCCTCCGATCAGGACGAGCCGGACCCGGTGCCCGCCGCGCACGAGGCGATCGAGGGCGAGCAGCAGGTCCCGTGGGCCCTTCAGGGGATGCAGGAGCCCGAAGTGGCCGACGAGGAGGTCGTCGCGGGGCACGCCCATACGTGCGCGGAAGGTATCGCGCTCCCAGCCCGCCGGCGGCGCACACGGGACGTTGCTGCCGATCGGGATGCGGGCCGCGCGCCGGGCTCCCCGTCGGCGGAGGTCGTCCAGGTCCCTCGGCTCGGCCGCGACGACGCCCTTCGACGACCGGGCGAGGAGCGTGACGGCGTCGCGCCGCAGGCGGCCCGCGAGCGGGAAGAGCCACGGAGGTCGCAGGTCGTGGAAGGTCGTGACGACCGGAACGCCCGCGATCGCGGGAAGGAAGTGGATCGGGCCGCGCAGCCGGAAGGCCCCCGCCTGGTATTGCAGGAGGATCGCGTCGAGCCCGAGCCGCTTCGCAGCGGCGCGAACCCGGAGCAACGCTCCCGGGCTCCAGTGCGGGCCGACCGCGTGGACGTCCACCCCGTCGATCCGCGTCCCCGCGCAGTCGCTCGGCACGAAGGCGTGGATCGAGGCGCCGAGCCCTGCGAGCGCGCGACCGAGAGTGGCCGTGTTGTCGCCCACGCCGCCTTCCATGGGCGGGAACTCGCCGGTCACGAGGCCGAGTTTCACGGGGGAACGGCCGTTCCGGCGGGCATCGCGCGGACGCTACATCGGGCCCGCGGCCACGACAACGCGCGAGGTTGCCCGTCTCGAACGCGCTGCACGGCACCCCCGCGGGACACCGCGCCCCGTGCGGGGCCGGGGAGCCCCCGCGAACTCGCGGGTGGGAACCGGAGAGGGGCCGGGGCCGTCCCCGGACCACCACGATCTCCCGTGGCCCCC
>JAGWVP010000289.1 GCA_018970825.1 bacterium
AGGAGCCGCAGGCCTCGGACCCGTTGCACGTCGAGTCCCCGCACACGGCGACCTCCGAGAAGTTCCCGGGAGTCTGGCTCGTCCACAGGGCTTCGCCTGCGCCGTTGTAGATCACCATGTTCCCGTCGGACTGGATGCGGAACACCGCGCCCGTCGTCCCCGAGGTGCCGGCCGCCCAGAGCCATCGCCCCGACCCGTCGTAGAGGACGAGGTTGCCGTCGGACTGGAAGTCGAGCCTGCAGTTCGTGCCGGCTCCCGCGGTGTTCGTGTCCCACAGCCGGAGCCCGCGCGCGCCGTTCACGAGTGAGTGGAGGATCAGCTGGCAGTCGTCGCGCAGCTCGAGGAATCGATTCGCCTGCAGGACGAATTGCCCGGGCGTCAGCGCGAATCGGCCCGCAAGGAAGGAGGACTCGGTCGGCAGGCGGGTCTGGGTCGTCCAGAGCGACTCGCCCGCGCCGTTGTAGATGACGACGTTGCCGTCCGACTGGATGCGAAGCTCGGCGTTCACGGTCCCGGAGGTTCCCGCGGCCCAGAGCGTGCGTCCCTCGCCGTCGTAGAGCACGAAGTTCCCGTCGACCTGGAAGTCCGCGCGGCAGCCCGAGGCCGAGGTGCCGCTGTGCCAGAGCGCGCCGCCGACGAGCGCGTTGTCGACGCTCGAGAGCACGAGGTCGCAGGTCGCGGTCAACTCGAGCTTGCGGCTTCGGGTCTGGACCCAACCTCCCCGGTCGAGGGCGAACTGCCCGGCGCGAAGGACCGCCTGCGCGGGCGTGTTCGTCATCGTCGACCAGAGGGGCAGTCCGGCGCCGTTGTAGATCGCGACGTTGCCGTCCGACTGCAGGCGAAGCGTCGCGTTTGCGGTCCCGGACGTCCCCGCGGCCCAGAGCGCCCGGCCCGCGCCGTCGTAGACGACGAGGTTGCCGTCGGACTGGAACTCCGCGCGACACCCCGAGCCCGTCGTGCCGCTGCGCCAGAGAACGCCGCCGACGAAACCGTTGTCGACGCTGGAGACGACGAGGTTGCCGTCGACGGTCAGCGCGAGTTCGAGACTCCGGGTCCCGACGCGTTGCCCCGCGGCGAGCGAGAACCGGCCTGCCTCGAAGGTCGCCTCGTCGCTCGCGTTCGTGAACGTCGACCAGCGGGCGACCCGTCCGTCGTCGTAGAGGACCAGGTTGCCGTCGGACTGCAGGACGAGTTCGGTACCGCTTGCACCCGAGTTCCAGACCGCCCGACCCGCACCGTCGCGGACCGCGAGGGTACCGTCGGATCCGAGTTCCGCGCGGCAGTTCGCGCCGAGGTTCGCCGTGCCGCTCGCCCACAGCCCGCGGCCGACCTCGTCACCGTCGAGCGAGTAGAGCACGAGGTTGCAGTTCGGCTCCATGCGCAGCATGCGACTCGCGCCTCGCACGGATGCGCCCGCGTCGAGAACCAGCCCGCCCCGGTCCCAGAAGACGTCGTCGCCGGTGCGGATCCGCCAGTCCCCCTCGACGTCCCGGTCGTCGTGCGCGAGCCACGCCGAGGAGCGGCCGGCCGCCGCGCGCGCCGCGGCGAGCAGCTGGTTGTCCTGGGCGTTCGTCGGTACCGCGAAGCGGAAGTCGGGGCCGAGCCGCCGGCAGGCGAGGGCGCCCCGGCCGAAGGATCCCTGTTCCGCGGTGACCGCCCAGCCTCCGGTCGCGAGGTTCTCGCAGGCGAACGCCTTCTCGAGCCGGCAGTCGGAATCGTTCCAGCGGCCGTCGGCCTGCTGGGCGGCGCAGTCCTCGCCGCCGAGGTCGTTGGGCTCGCCCGGCGCCCAGCTCCACACCGCGGCCGCCCACCGCCCGTCGCCCGGGTCGAGCCGGTCGAGGTCGACCAGGTTGATCCCGGACGCGTGGAGACTCGCGATCTCCCCGGAGCCGATCGGGGGGACCGAGCCGCCGCCGAGCGTGGTCGAGTCCTCCCAGACCCGGGTGATCGAACCGAGGCCGGTGAACACCATCGAGTTCCAGTTGCCGTCGCCGCTGCAGGCGCCCTCGTTCCACACGATCACCTGCTTGCCGGCGGCGAGCACCTGCGACTTCGTCAGGTTCGCGGGGACGTCGGAGCAGCCGCCGCTCGACCAGATGCGGTTGCCCAGCCGCTCGGCGACGCGGGCGAAGGCCTCCCCGTGCCGGCCGTCCACGTGGTCCTCGAGGTGGAGGATCAGGACTTGCCCGATCGAGTCGGCGGTCCCGAGCCAGGCGGCGATCTCGTCGAGTCCCTCCTCGAAGGTCCGGTCGTCGAGTCCGCAGCCCAGGTGGCTCGCCGTGCCGTGGCAGAGCAGGAGGCGGCTCGAGAACGACAGGCCGTCCCGCTTCGTCGTCCAGTGGACGTCGAACTCGATCGCGCGTGCTCCCATGCGGAGCTGGTTGAACGTGGAGTCGCGCTGGTTGGGGTCGAGGTAGCGGACGCCCGAGGAGTAGGCCTCCGAGTTGAAGCTGTTGTGGGCGCCGACGAGGCTCGTGTCCGCGATCGGGGTGTCGAGGTCGATGCGCCGCTGGGCGCGCAACGCGCGGCCCACCCAGCTCGCATTGAAGTCGTCGATCCCGTCGGCGCGGGCGGACGCCGGCACGAGGATCGCGACGGCGAAGGCCAGGGCGACGGATGCGAGGAAACCGTGCTTCATGCGGGCCCCCCGGGAATACCGCCGGGGGCTCCCGAGGACAACGACCGAATTCTCCCGGCCCGGCACGCCCCGGGCTTCGTCGGGTGCGCGGCCCCGGGGTTCGGAGACGAGCAGCGTGTCCCGGGCGGCCCGCCCCGGTCCTCGACGCCGTCGCGGGACCCTTCCCCGGATCCGTCGCGTCGCGCGCCTACCGCCCCGGACCCCGATCCGCTACGGGCGACGCATGGCCGCCGACGCGATCGACCGCGACCTCTTCCGTCGCATCCGCGACCGCGTCGCGATCGTCGGCATCGGGCAGCTGCCGTTCGCGAAGGACATCGGGCGCCCGATCTCCGACACCGCGATCGAGGCGATCCGGCTCGCGGTCGAGGACGCCGGGCTCGAGACCGAGGACGTCGACGGCATGTCGATGTTCGAGATGGAGCACACCCACGAGGTGACGATCGCCCGCGGGCTCGGCGTCCGGAACCTGCGCTGGTGGGACAAGATCTCCTACGGCGGCGGCGCCTCCTGTGCGACGATCATGCACGCGGCCGCGGCGATCGCGACCGGCCTCGCCGAGGTCGTCGTCTGCCACCGGGCCCGCAACCGCGGCTCGAAGGCGTCCCGCCCCTGGGCGCAGGAGCGCGAGCTCGTCGCCGACGACAAGGCGCTGCACGTGCCGTGGGGGCTCATCCGCCCCGTCGACGTGATCGGCATGTGGGCGCAGCGCCACATGCACCGCTTCGGGACCACGCGCGAGCAGCTCGGCAACGTCGCGATCGCCGCGCGCAAGCATGCGAACCGGAACCCGGGTGCGATGATGCACGGCCGCCCGCTCGACATGGCGACCTACCTCGCCGGCCGCGCGGTGAGCGACCCGCTCACGCTCTACGACTGCTGCCTCGAGACCGACGGCGCGCTCGCCTGCGTCGTCACCTCGGTCGAGCGCGCGCGCGACCTGCGACGAAAGCCCGTGCTCGTGCACTCGGTCGCGCAGGCGTCGGGCCCGAACCCGGTGCACCTCGCGAACTACAACACGCCCGACCTGCAGACGACCGCGGTGCCGTGTGCGCAGCAGCTCTGGTCGCGCGCCGAGATGAAGCCCGCCGACATCGACTGCGCGCAGATCTACGACGCCTTCACGCCGCTCGTGATCATGGGCCTCGAGGACTACGGCTTCTGCAAGCCCGGCGAGGGCGGGCCCTTCACCGAGGGCGGCCGGCTCGAGCTCGGCGGGGAGCTGCCGACGCTCACCTCGGGAGGCGGTCTCTCGGAGGCCTACGTGCACGGCTTCAACCTGATCCTCGAAGCCGTGCGCCAGGTGCGGGGCGACTCGACCGCGCAGGTCCCCGGCTGCCGCAACGTGCTCGTCACCGGGGCCTCGGGCGTCGCGACGAGCGCGATGATCGTGCGCGGGGAGTGAGGGCGCGATGAGCGAGGTGAGGCGTCCCGAGAGTGGCGGCGGGCCCGATCGGCCGATCGGCGACCTGCACCCCGACTACCCGCTGCCCGACGTCGACCACCCGGTCACCCGCCCGTTCTGGGACGGCTGCCGCGAGCGTCGCCTGCGCGTCCAGCGCGACCGCGAGACCGGCGCCTTCCACTGGCCGCCCAAGCCCGCGACCTGGAAGGGCGGCGGCCGCCTCGAGTGGGTCGACGCGAAGGGCACCGGAACGATCTACACCTGGGTGCTCGGTCGCGAGCCCTTCCTGCCGGCGTTCAAGCACCTGCTTCCCCTCGCGATGGTGGTGGTCGAGCTCGACGAGGGGCCGCGGCTGGTCGGCTACATGGTCGGCTGCACGCTCGACGAGGTCGCGATCGGCAAGCGCGTGCGCGTCGTGTTCGAGCCGCTCACCGAGCGCGTCGTGCTGCCGGTGTGGGAGCTCCTGCGCTGAACGGCGGCGCCGACGGCCGTCGCGTCGCGAGGGCGCCGACGGTGCCCGGGCACGCCGGGCCCGGGAGCCGACCGTGACGGCGGCGCAGGCGGTCGTCCTGTTCCTCGTCGCGGTCGCGGCCGGAGCGACCAACGCGCTCGCCGGCGGCG
>JAGWVP010000290.1 GCA_018970825.1 bacterium
GCGAGGCGACGACGCCCGAGCGGAATCGCAGCAGCGCGCGCACGAGCGACTCGCCCTGCATCGCCTCCCAGGGCCGTCCGGTCGCGCCGACGACCGCGTCGACCTCGCCGAGCCACATGCGCAGCGGCCGGATCCAGTGCGAGCCGGTGTCGAGCGCGATCCCGCCGCCCGCGGCGGCGAGGTCGAGACGCCAGGGCGCCTTGCCGCCGTAGAACTCGGGCATCGGCGGCACGACGAAGGCCGCGCGTGCCGTCAGCACCTCGCCGATCGCTCCGGCCGCGAGCAGGTCGCGCGCCGTCAGCACCTCGGGCCAGTACTGCGAGTTCTCCGCGACCTGGAAGACGGTGCCCGCGCGCCGCGCCGCCGCGAGGATCCGCTCGCAGGCGGCCGGGTCGTTCGCGAGCGGCTTCTCGAGCAGCACGTGCTTGCCGGCCTCGAAGCAGCGCACCGACGCCTCCTCGTGGAGGTGGTGCGGCAGCATCAGGTCGACGGCGTCGAACGCACCCGAGGCGAGCGCCTCGCCGAGGTCGGCGAAGGCGCGCGCGCCGCACTCGGCCGCGAGCGCGTCGGCGCGGGCGGGATCGACGTCGACCACGGCCGTGATCCGCGTGCGCGGCGCCCCCGCCCGGATCGCCGGGACGTGGACGCGGCTGATCGCGCCGCAGCCGACCAGCGCCAGCGCGAGCATGCCGGACGGGCGGGCAGGCGCCGTGCTCACGATCCGCTCCCCGGCGAAGGCGCGGGCGCGTCGCCACGGCCGCGCGCGTCGCCGGGCACGCCGAGCGCCTCGAGCGCGCGGCGCGTCCGCGCGACCTGGTGTTGCAGCCAGCCGGTCTCCCAGAAGTTGCGACCGCCGTGCTCCTCGAGCAGTCGCTCGTGCGCGGCGAGGTAGGCTTCGAGCGCGAGGCGCGAAGCCGGCTCCGCCGCGATCGCCATCTCCGCCAGGTGGATCGCCTCGACCGCGTCGCCCGCCGCGAGGCGCTCGCGGGCCCGGCGCGCGACGACGTCGGCGCCCCCGGCGAGAGCGACCACGTCCGCATGGACCGCACTCGACGGCACCGGGTAGAGCTCGGTCGTCGAGCGCTGGTGGAACCAGCCCGCGTAGCCTTCCCAGATCGCGCGCACGCCCCACGCGACCTTGCCGTAGCCCTCGCCGACCTCGAGCTCGGGCGGCAGCCGGATCTCGCGCACGAGGTCGTTCACGTCGCGCCCCGCGTTCATGCCCGCGACCGTCGCGTCGTGGACGAAGAGGACCGCGTCGCGCAGTCGCACGAGCTCGCGGCGGATGAGCGCCGCGCCCTCGATCGGCTCGAAGTGTCCCGTCAGCAGCAGCTCGGGCTCGAGCGCGATCACCCGCTCGACCGCTTCCACGAAGGGCAGCGCGAAGCGGTAGCGGTCGCCGCGCAGCGTGACGAGGTTCGGAAAGTGCCCGAAGAGCGCGCTGAACACGTTGCCGACGAAGGCGATGCGCCGGTCGGGCAGCCAGGCGACCATCGAGTCGACCGTCTCGCCGCCGGGCGTCGCGAGCAGCTCGAAACGGACCCCTCCCAGCTCGAAGGCGTCGCGATCGACGAAGGTGCGGGTCGGCACCGGCCGCGCCTGCACGTGGAGGTTGCGCTCCGCGTGGTCGACGGCGGTCGGGAAGAAGGGCGCCGAGTGCGCGACGCGGAACGGATGGATGCGGGCGTCGTCGGCCTGGCAGAGCGCGTTGTTCGCTTGTGCGACGATCTCGGTGCCGGGCTCGCGGAACGTCTCGACGCCGCCGACGTGGTCGACGTGCGACTGCGTGAGCAGGACGTAGCGCACCGGCCCGCGGTCGACCGCGTCGAAGAGCCGCTTGTGGACCGGCCCCTCGAAGCCCATGCCGGTGTTCACGACGACGCGGCCCGCGGGCGTCACGACGAGGTAGGCGTTCGACAGTCCCTCCGAGAGCCAGACGTCGTCGGCGACGCGGATCGCCTCCGTGCCGCTCGCGGGCCGGATGTCGAAGCCGCCGCGGCGACGGCGGTGGATCGGCTCGTCGGGTGCGGCGTTCACGGGGCGACGAGCCCGTCGGTGCGCAGTTCCGCGGTTCCGGGAGCATCGACCGCGAGCAGGCGGTCGAGCGAGCCGCGCTCGCGCTTCAGTTCCAGGTCGAGGAAGGCGACCGTCGCGTCGATCGTCGCCTGCAGCTCGGGCGTGCGCTCGCCGAGCTTCACGTAGGGAAGGATGTGATCGCCGCGAGGGAGCTCGAGGAGCGCGCGCGGCGGCGCGGTCGCGTCCCACGCCTCGAGCGCCCGCTCCCACGGAACCGTGTCGTCGAGCACGCCGTGCACGACGAGCGTCGGCGGCCCGTCCGCGACGAAGCCCGCGCCGCGGAAGTCGAAGAGCATCCCCGCCATCGGCACGGCCGCGCCGATCCGCGGGTCGCGGCAACAGGCCTCGTGGGTGAGCCCCCAGGTCGTGACGCCGCCCAGCGACTGGCCGGCGGCGCCGATCCGCGCGTCGTCGACGAGCCCCGCGAGCGGGGCCTCGCCCGAGGCGGACCACGCGAGCGCGCGGTCGACCAGGAACGAGAGGTCCGCGGGCTGGTTCACGAAGTCGTCGAGGCCGCCCGCGACCAGCGTGCTCGTGACCGGGAAGTCGGGTGCCACCACGACGTAGCCGGCCGACGCGATCGCGCCGAGCAGCTCGAGGTAGACGTCAGCGACGCCGCCGTAGCCGTGCGCGAAGACGACGAGCGGGAACGGCCCGCGCGACCGCGCGGGTGCGGCGTCGTCGAGCGGCGCGATCTGCGGCTCGCCGTCGGCCGGGTAGAGGACGAGCGTGCGCAGCGAGCGCGCGGGGAGCGACGGCTGGCCGTCGAAGCCGGGCGTCGAGCGGGTCTCGTCGACGAAGGTGCGGCGGACCCGGCCGACCGCGAACGACCCGTCGGGATCGCGCGCCCCCGCTGCGGACGGGACGCTCGATCCGTCGCCGCAGGCCGCCGCGAGCGCGAGCGACAGCGCCGCCAGCCCGAGCACCCGCCGGCCACGACACCCTCGGCGCGGAGGCGCACCGCGGTGGCCCCCGGACGACGTCGCACGGATCCGCATGCGCGACCCTAGGCCGTCCCTCCCCGCGAGTTCAAGCAAGCGTCGACGCGGGCCCCGGGGTCGCGATCCGCCGACTCCGCGGCCCATCCGCCGCGGCGCCGACGGCCCGCCTTGACGCCGAGGCCTGGTCGGCCGACGCTCGCGCGGTGGCCGACGACGACGCGAACCTGGAACCGGTCGAGGTCCCGTGGCGCTCGCTCAGTGCCGACGCGCTGCGGGGGCTCCTCGAGGAGTTCGTGACGCGTGACGGCACCGACTACGGGGTTCGCGAGCGCACGCTCGAGGAACGAGTCCGCGACGTCCTGCGCCAGGTCGAGCGCGGCGAGGTCGTGATCCTGTTCGACCCGCGAAGCGGCACCGCGAACCTCGCGCGAAGCCGGCCCCGGCGTCCCTGACCAAAAGCGGGGACGGACGAAGGCGCCGACGGCCACCTCCCGGAGACGGGGCCCATGTCACGCGCACCGACGAGGAGGACCCGCGCCTCCTCGTCGGAAGCGCGGGTCCTCGTGGTCATGCGGTCGGTCAAAGGGTCAAGAGGTCAAAGGACCAAAGGGTCAAGTCACGAGCCGCCGCGAACAGCACGCACGTAGCTGCCATTCGTCTTAAAGTCGAAGTGGCCGTCGCCGAAGCCGAAGACCACGATCCACGCGTAGACCGGAAGGTCCCGGTACGTAGAAGACGACCAGTAGCCGCTGGAAACCGTCGGTCCGAAGATCGAGTTGATGCACGTGGCGGAGTAAGGAGGCGCTCCGCAGCCAGAAATCGTCAGATCGACGATGCCGCCGATGGCGAAGCCAAATGCCTCCTGCCCGGCCAACTCGACGATGGTCGGAAGCCGCCAGTTTTGCCCGAGCCACGGCGTGCAGCCGCTGGTGTAGGCACCTTGGCAGTTCAACTGGTCGAGGAACTCTGCTTTCGCCGTGCCGTCGAAGGGATAGGGGGACGCAAGGACGGCGGTCCAGGTGTAGGTGTTGTCCTTGTCGTGGACGCCGCCGTCGTCGGTCTTCTTCTCCCAGACGAGTCCGGTCGTGCTGTCGGTCACCGTGCCGTTGCAGTTGTCGGTGTAGGTGCCGCTCTTTCCGTTGTCGACGGAGAACGGCACGCACGGCGTGGGCGTCGGAATCGGAGTGGACGTCGGCGTGGGTGTCGGCGTCGGCGCGACTCCCTCTCCGTTGCAGGTGTAGCGGTCGCCGTTGTTCGAGAGCCGGCAGGTCGCCGTCACGCCGAGGAAGGCACCGCCAGCGCTCCCCAGATCGACCTCCGCCGCAAGCGGCGTCCCGAAGGGCTTGCCCGGGTCGAAGTCGCGCCCGCGCACCGATGCAATCACGCGCCAACTGCCCGGCCGCGCACGCGTCCCGCGCAGGCGCAGGGAACTCCCGCTCGCCGTGTCCCTGCAGTGCAGGCTGAGACCAGCCGTCACCGCTCTGCATTCGTTCGCGTCGAACGTCTCGCTGTCGATCTCGTCGTAGCCCGGAAATGCTCCACCAGTGCTGCTCGCTTGGAAGATCGAGACCGTGGTGCCACTCGACACGCCGGCGGCCACGAGATCCGTGCCCGAGTCGATGCGCCCGCGCACGGCGTAGAAGTC
>JAGWVP010000291.1 GCA_018970825.1 bacterium
ACGGTCCTCGAGGGGCTGGAGCCGGTCCGCAAGCGACCGGGCATGTACATCGGCGGGGTCGACTCCGCCGGGCTCCACCACCTCCTCTGGGAGATCGTCGACAACTCGGTCGACGAGGCGATGAACGGCCACTGCCGTCGCATCGAGGTCGTCCTCGCCGCCGACGGAGAGACCGTGTCGGTGCGCGACGACGGCCGCGGCATCCCGGTCGACATGCACGAGAAGCACAAGAAGCCCGCGCTGGAACTGATCCTCACGACGCTGCACGCCGGGGGCAAGTTCGAGTCGAAGAGCTACTACCACTCGGGCGGTCTCCACGGCGTGGGAGCCTCGGTCGTGACCGCCCTCTCCGACCGCTTCCTGGTCCGCGTGAAGCGCGACGGGGCCGAGTGGGAGCAGACCTTCGCCCGGGGCGTCGCGGCCTCGAAGCTGAAGAAACTCGCGGCGGCCCGCGGGACCGGGACCTTCATCGAGTTCCATCCCGACGAGAAGATCTTCCCCTCGATCCGCTTCGACCCCGGGACGATCCGAGAGCGGCTCGAATCGAAGGCCTACCTCCACCGTGGGCTCGTCGTCACCTTCGACGACCGCGTGTCGAAAGAGCGCCATGAATTCCACTATCCGGACGGGATCTCCGCCTACATCGCGAAGATCCTCGACCAGGGCGGGTCGACCCGCGTCCACCCGGACGTCTTCCACGCGTCGCGCGACCAGGACGGACTCCACGTCGAGTGCGCGCTCGCCTGGACCGAGGACACCGCCGAGCGCGTCTCCTCCTTCGTGAACAGCATCCCGACCGCCGCGGGAGGCACGCACGAGAACGCCCTCAAGACCGGCATGGTGAAGGCCGTCCGCAACTATCTCGAGATCCACGGGCTCGTGCCGCGCGGCCTGCAGATCGCGGTCGAGGACGTGCGCGAGGGCGTCGTCGGCCTTCTGTCCTGCTTCGTGCCGAACCCGCAGTTCCAGGGGCAGACCAAGGAGAGGCTGAACAATCCCGAGGTGGCGCCGCCGATCGAGGCGTTCGTCCGCAGCGCGCTCGAGAACTGGCTGAACCAGAACCGCTCGTCGGCCGAGGCGATCGCGGCCCGGGTGGTGCTCGCGGCCCGCGCGCGCAGCGCCTCGCGCGCGGCGGCGAAGGAAGTCACCCGCAAGACCGCGATCTCGCATCGTCTGAACCTGCCCGGCAAGCTCGCCGACTGCGCCTCGACGAACCCGGCGGATTCCGAGCTCTTCCTCGTCGAGGGCGACTCCGCCGGCGGCTCGGCCAAGCAGGGGCGCGACCGCCACTTCCAGGCGATCCTCCCGTTGCGAGGCAAGGTCCTGAACACGGAGCAGGCCTCGCTCGCGAAGGCTCTCTCGAACGCGGAGCTCTCCGACATCGTGAAGGCGCTCGGCTGCGGCATCGGGCGCGAATACGACGCCTCGAAGCTGCGGTACCACAAGGTGTGCCTGCTGATGGACGCCGACTCCGACGGCAACCACATCGCGACGCTGCTGATGACGTTCTTCTACCGCCACCTGACGGAACTGGTCCGCGGCGGGTATCTCTACATCGCGGTGCCGCCGCTCTACCGGATCGACGTCGGCAAGGAGACCTTCTGGGCGCGCGACGACCGCGAGAAGACGCAGATCCTCGCCCGCGCGAAGGGCCGCGCGACCCCGCAGGTCCAGCGCTTCAAGGGCCTCGGCGAGATGAATCCCTCGACGCTCAAGGAGACGACCCTCGACCCGCGTCACCGCACGATGCTGCGCGTGACGGTGGAGGACGCCCGGGCGACCGACGAGATGATCTCGGCGCTCATGGGCCGCGACGTCGCGCCCCGCTTCCAGCTCATCATGGAGCGCGCGAACACGGTGGCCGACGTCGAGGAGCTCGACGTGTGAGCGCCGAGGAGACGATCGAGGGCTGGGGCCGCACCGCCCCGGTCCGCTCGCGCGTGCTGCACGCCCGCGCGGCGGACGACGTGCCCCTCCTGCTCGCCCGCGCCGGCGAGCGCGGCACCCTCCCCCGCGGCCTCGGTCGTGCCTACGGGGACGCGGCCCAGAACGACGGAGGTGACGTCGTCGACCTGACGGGCGCGAGCCGAGTCCTCGGCTTCGATCCCGTGCGAGGGACGATCCGCGTCGAGGCCGGGCTCTCGCTCGACGCACTCATGCGGTACTCGGTGCCCCGAGGATGGTTTCCGGCGGTCACGCCGGGAACCCGTTACGTGACCGTCGGGGGTGCGATCGCTGCCGACGTCCACGGCAAGAACCACCACCGCGACGGGAGTTTCGCGAACCACGTCGACTCACTCACCCTGTCGAGCCCGCGCGTGACGCAGGACGTGACACCGACGTCGGACCCGGAACTCTTCTGGGGGACCGCGGGTGCGATGGGACTGACCGGTGCCGTCACCGAGGCGACGCTGCGACTGCTCCCGGTCGAGACCGCGATGATCCGGGTCGACACCGAGCGCTGCACCGACCTCGACGACGTCATGGGCCGCATGATCGAGGGCGACCATCGCTACCGGCACTCGGTCGCCTGGGTCGACATGTTCGCGCGCGGGCGTCGCATGGGGAGGGCGGTGCTCACCCGCGGCGACCACGCGCGCCTGGAGGACCTGCCGGCCGCCGACCGCCCGCGCGCCCTCGAGTTCGCGCCCCGGACACTCCTCGGCGCGCCGCCCCGGGTGCCGACGTGGCTGCTCAACCGGGCGACGGTGCTCGCCTTCGACGAGCTCTACTTCCGGCGCGCCCCTCGGCGTCGCCTCGGCGAGATCGTGGGCCTCACGCCCTTCTTCCACCCGCTCGACGCGATCACCGGGTGGAACCGGCTGTACGGCCGTGCGGGATTCTTCCAGTACCAGTTCGTCGTGCCCGACGACGCGACGGCGGCGGTCCGGGAGATCGTCGAGCGGGTGAGCGCCGAGCGCTGCGCGTTCCTCGCCGTGCTGAAGCGCTTCGGCCCCGGCAATCCCGGACCGCTCTCGTTTCCTCGACCAGGATGGACGCTCGCGATGGACATGCCCGCCCGGGCGGACCGACCGGGCTTCCTCGACGGGCTCGACCGTGTCGTGCTCGACGCGGGCGGCAGGCTCTACCTCGCGAAGGACAACCGCGTGCCGCGGGAGACCTTCCGCGCGATGATGCCGTCCACCGAACTCGAGGCGTTCGCCCGCCTGCGGGACAGGGTCGACCCCGAGCGCGTCCTCCGGTCCGATCTCTCGCGCCGCCTCGGCTTGTGATGCGCACGGTCGACGGCTACCCCGCGCTCCCATGCTGCAGCAGATCCCTCCCTCGGACCTCTCCCGGCGCCTCGCCTCGACGGAACCGCCCCTCGTCCTCGACGTGCGCGAGCCCGGGGAGATCGCGATCGCCCGCATGAAGGGGGCCCTCGAGATCCCGATGAACGACGTGCCGCGACGACTCGACGAGATCCCCCAGGACCGCGAGATCGTCGTCGTCTGCCATCACGGCATGCGCAGTGCGCAGGTCGCGTCGTTCCTGCTCGACCGGGGCTACGAGCGGGTCCTGAACCTCGCCGGCGGCATCGACGCGTGGGCCCTGCACGTCGACCCGTCGATCCGGCGCTACTGACGCGGAAGCGGGTCTCGTGACGAGCCCCGGGGACGCGTCGTCGATCACGCCGCACCCGGCCCCTGCACGGTACCTCTCGATCGACGGTCTCCGCCTCGCGGCGATCGATCACGGTCGGGAGGGGTCGCGGGAAGGCCCGCCGATCCTGCTGCTTCACGGCGGGATGGCCCACGCGAGGTGGTTCGACCCGCTCGGCCCCCTGCTCGCGGACGTCGGTCGTCCGGTCGCGCTCGACCGGCGCGGTCATGGCGAGAGCGACTGGACGGTGCGCGAGCGCTACGGCTGGGAGCGCGACCTGGCCGACGTCGTCGAGGCGATGCGCATCCTCGACCCGCGGCGCTGGGTGCTGGTGGGTCACTCCCAGGGCGGGCTGCTCGCGGGTGATCTCGCGTCTCGCCGCGAGGCCCCGCTCCGGGGCCTCGTCCTGCTCGACGCGCCTCTCTTCCTCGGCACCCCGGCCATGCGCAGCACGGGCGACCGGCTGAGCCGCATCCCGCAGATGCGCTGGCCGAGCCTCGAGTCCGCGGTGGCGGGATTCCGGCCCTTTCCCCTGCCCCATCGGATCCCGCCGGGACGGCTCGCGCGGCTCGCCTCGGACAGTTTCAAGCCCGACGGCGAGGGGGGCTACACGTCGCGCTTCCACTGGAAGGTCTTCCGGGCGGATCCCGGTGGCGGGCCCGGCAAGGGCTTCGCCGACCGCCTGCGTCGGATCGACGTTCCGACGCTCTGCCTGCGCGGCGACGCCTCGACGATCCTGTCCGCGGAAGACCACGAGGAAATGCTTCGCCGGATCGAGGGATCGCGCGGCGTCGTCGTCCCGGATGCGACACACCACCTTCACGTCGAGCAGCCCCGGGCGGTCGCGGCGGCGATCGTCGCCTTCGTGCGCGACCTTCCCCGGGATTGAGCCGCCGGGGTGCCTGGGATAGCGTCCGGCGCGATGTCGATCGGTCCTCGTCTCGAGGCGTTCCTCGCCGCGCGCATCGGAGCACCGGTGCAGGTGAGCGCCCTCGCCCGCAAGAGCGGCGGCGCGTCTCGCGAGACCTACCTGTTCGACGCCGAGTGGGAGGG
>JAGWVP010000292.1 GCA_018970825.1 bacterium
CGATGTCCCCCGGCAGCAGGATCGAGCTCGCCCCGCGCGACCACCGAAGCACGAGGGAGTCGTCGTTGCCGCCGCGAGGCCTCCCGTGCGTCACGGGTCCGAGAACCCGGGGCCCGTCCAGGCGCGTCGAGGACCCGCGACCGACTTCGATCCAGGGAATCCCTCGCACGGCCGCTTCCGACTTCGCCTCGACGTGACAGGCGGTCTCGACGTCGGCGCCGTTGCCCCAGACCGATCGAACCATCCCGGTCCGCAGGACGGCGGCGACGCCGCCTTCGTGATCGAGTTGGGGGTGCGTGACCGCGACCGAATCGAGGACCCGGACCTCTCGTCGCCGCAAGGAGGCGAGCACCGGCCCCGAGTCCGGCCGCGATTCCGTCGGTCGGCCACCTCCGTCGACCAGCCAGGCGGTTCCTCCGGCCTCGACGAGCGTCGCATCGCCCTGCCCGACGTCGATGAACGTCACGCGAATGGAGTCGATGCCCGCTGCGGGCGGCGGTGCGAATCGGAACGCGACGAGCAGGGCCAGTCCGAGCGCGACGCACCCGGACCGATGGCTCCGCGTCGGGATGGCCGGTCCGGCCACGAGGAGGAGCCAGGCGCAGGCCTCGAGAGACGATGGCCGGGTCACCTCGAAGGACGCACCCGGAATCTTCGCCATGCGGATCACGATCGCATTCGCGATCGACACGACCACTCCCGCGAATCCGAACGGGGCACTCGCCGGGCCGGGCAGCACCGGGAGGAGCACGACCCCTGCGAGGCCCGAAACGAGCGCGACCGAACCGACGAGAGGCACCACCAGGAGATTGGCGAGCACTCCCGCGGCGGAGACCGTGCCGAAGTGTGCGGCCGTGATCGGTGCCGTGCCGACGGCGGCGCAGACCGACACGGCGGTCGCCGAGCCCAGCGCTGCAACCAGCCTGCGTGCCGGATGTGCCCCTCGTGGGGCCGTCACCCAGGCCTGCAGGCGCCCGCGTTCGACCGCACGGAGTCCTGCTCCGATGGCGATCACCGCGCCGAAGGAGAGTTGGAACGACGCTTCGAGGCACGCCGCCGGATCGCTCGCCCCGATCCAGAGAGCGCCCGCCGCGAGGCCGGCCACCGGGTCGGAACGCCTTCGCAACAGCAGCCCCCCGAGGAGAGCGAGTCCTGCGACGAGAGAGCGGACCGCGGGGATCTCGGCCCCTGCAAGCGCGACGTACGCGACCGTCGGCACGATCGCGAGTCCGCCCGCGAGTCTCGCCGGGGTGACCCGCGCCGTCACGCGGGCAGAGCACGACAGCAACACGCGGAGCATCGCGAGCGCCGCCCCGGCCACGATCGCGACGTGAAGCCCCGACACGGAGAGGACGTGGGTCGTCCCGGTCCGCGCGTAGGCTTCCCGGAGCTCCGGGGACAGCCCCCGCGGGTCTCCGATCACGATCGAACGCACGATCGGTGCTGCATCGACGTCCACCGACGCGTCGATCACCCGGGCGATGCGACGACGGACGGACGCGATGCCGACTTCGAGGCCCCGGGAGTGTCCGATCGACTCGATCGAGCGATCGTCGCCCAGGTCCGCGCTCCAGCCGACGCCGTCGCGGGCGGCCGCCGCTGCGACCTCGTCCCGGCCACCGTTGCAGGTTCCCCGCGCGCGACGCGGTTCGATCCGCACGAACACCCGGTCGCCGGGCGACCAGGCCCGGGTCACCTGCCAGGCGCGCAGTCGGACCCTGTCGCCGGGCCGCATTTCCCCATTGCCCTCCAGCACGGCCTCGACCTCGCCGACGAGCGAGATCGCGTCGCGACCCCCGAAGCCCGCGAGCGGGAGCGCGTCGACGAGGGTGAGGACCACGCGCTGCGCACCGGCCCGGTGCGCGAACCGCGGCGGCGGCACGGACCGCCAACCGAGCGTGACGCCACTTGCGACCCCCAGCGCGAAGAGTACCCCCGCAAGCGCACACGCCCGGTGACGTCGAGCGAGGACCGGCGCGAGGACGGTTCCCGCGAAGAGGATGCGCCACGGCCAGGTTCCGCCGCGAGCCGCGACCACCTCCCCGGCGAGCAATCCGAGCGCCGCCGCAGGAAGGCGCCACCGCCATGGAAGAGGCCGAAGACGGGAAAGCCGGCTCGTCGTGACACCGAATGCGCCCATCGGCTCGCCTGCGCGCGGTCCTTCTCGCTCCCGCCGCGGGTCGAGACCTCGCACCGGCGTCGATGCCCCGAAACCGGTTCACGACGGCAGCGCGAGCAAGGCGAGGGTCGAGATCGGTCCGCCCCCGGGTCGGGCCCGGGTCAGGACGGCCCGGCCAACGATCGGCGAATCTCGGCCGCCAGCGAGGGGCCGATGCCCGGCGCCGCCGCGATCTCCTCCTCGGTCGCGGCCCGGAGTCGCGCGAGGCTCCCGAAGTGGCGGAGGAGCGCCCTGCGCCGCGTCGCGCCGATCCCGGGGACCGCGTCGAGCGGCGACGCGAGACGCCTCCGGTCGCGAAGCTTCTGATGGTAGGAGACCGCGAAGCGGTGAGCCTCGTCCCGCACCTGCTGCAGCAGGAAGAGCGCGTTCGAGTTCCTCGGCAACACGACCGGATTCGATCGTCCCCGGAGGAAGACGCGCTCCTCGATCCGCGCGATCTCCTCCGCGCGCGCGTCCCGCTCGACGCGAAGCTTCGCGAGCCCGACCACGTCGAGTTCGGCGAGCCCCAGGTCCGCGAGGACCGCGGAAGCGACGCCGAGCTGCCCCCGGCCGCCGTCGATGACGAGGAGATCGGGCAGATCCCCGTCGCGGAGCCCCCGCGAGAGGCGCCGCCCGAGGACCTCGCGCATGCTCGCGAAGTCGTCGGTGCCCACGACCGAACGGACGCGATACCTCCGGTAGCCCGCCGGCTCGGGCCTGCCGTCCTCGAAGCGCACCACGGATCCCACGGTCTCGCCGCCCTGGAAAGTCGAGATGTCGACGCACTCGATCCGGAGCGGCTCCGCCCGGAGATTCAGTCTTTCGCGAAGTTCCCCGGAGGTGCGAGCGAGCCTCTGGCTCTCGTCGCGCCTCTCGAGAAAGGACTGCCGGGCGTTGCTGCACGCGAGTTCGACCTGTCGACGGCGATCGCCCCGCACCGGGACGAGGATGCGGACCTGTCGACCGCGTCGCTCTCGCAGGAGTTCCTCGCGCGCAGGCGCGTCGTCGAGGGCGATCGGCAGGAGGATCGCCTCGGGAACCTCCCGCTCGCCCCGGTAGAACTGCGACAGCAGCGCTCCCAGGATCTCCTCGTCGGGAAGCTCCCGGTCGGTCCATCCGAAGGACTCGTGGCCGACCAGGCGACCACGACGCACGAGCAGCACCTGCGCCTCGACGTATCCGCCCTCCCGGTAGAGACCGAACACGTCCTGGTCCCCGCCCTCGTGGGACAGGACCTGCTGCTGCTGGGCGCTCTTCTCGATCGCTCTCACCTGGTCGCGGAGTCGTGCCGCGTCTTCGAATCGCATCTCGTCGGAGGCGCGACGCATCCTCTCTTCCAGCGTGCGCCGGAGGCGCGAGTCCCGCCCCTCGAGGAGGAGTTCGACGGCCCGGAGGTGCTCCTCGTACTCGGCCCGGTCGACCTCGAGCACGCACGGCCCGAGACAGCGCTTGATCTGGTGCTCGAGGCAGGGCCGCGTGCGGTTGCGGAAGACGGCGTCGCTGCAGGTGCGGAGCGGAAACGTCTTGCGGATCACGTCGAGGGTTTCGCGCACGGACGAGGCGGAGTGGAATGGACCGAAATAGCGCCCGCCGTCCTTCACGATCCGACGCGTCACGACCACCCTCGGCCAGGCGTGGTTCGTGATCTTCACGCTGACGTAGGACTTGTCGTCCTTCAGCCGGAGGTTGTAGCGCGGCTTGTACTGCTTGATGAGGCTGTCCTCGAGGATGAGGGCCTCCTTCTCGTTGCGGGTGACGAGGCACTCGAGGTCGCCCACGCGCTGGACGAGAAACCGGACCTGGCTTCGACCGTCTCCGCCGCGGAAATAGCTCGCCACCCGCGAGCGCAGGCTCTTCGCCTTGCCGACGTAGATGACCGTGCCGGCACGGTCCTTCAGGAGGTAGACCCCGGGGGATCCGGGCAGGGCCGCGAGTTTCTCCTCGAGACCCGGGGGAAGCGGAAGAGCCTCCTCCGCACCGTCCCCGCCGCTCCCGTGCCCGGGACTCACGTCCTCGCACCGCGGCTGCGTCGTCCTCCCCTCGCGGGGCCGGGCGCACGACCGCGCCCGGGGACCGCGCTCCGGGGCTCCGGGGCGGCGACTCCCCCGCCCCCGGGCGCATGTCCCGACTCGATCTCCCGCAGGCGATCCCGCAGGGCCGCGGCGCGCTCGAAGTCGAGATTCTCGGCCGCCTCCCGCATCGCGCGCCGGATCTCGGCCGCACTCGTCCCCCCGAGCCCGTCGTCGGCCGGATCGAGCAGGGAAGGCACGTCGTCGTCGGGAAACGACTCGACGAGCGGACCCTCGATCGGTCGCCGCACCGAGGTCGGGACGATCCCGTGGGCCTCGTTGTACGCGGTCTGCACCACGCGCCGCCGTTCGGTCTCGTCGATCGCCCTCTGCATCGAATCGGTGACGGTCTCCGCGTAGAGGATCACGCGCCCGTTCGCGTTGCGTGCCGCCCGACCGATCGTCTGGATGAGCGATC
>JAGWVP010000293.1 GCA_018970825.1 bacterium
GCAGTCCGGCACGACCACCCGGGGTGCCCGCGCCTTCGCCCGCTCGTCCCCCGTCGCGAGGCGCAGGAACGCGTCGCAGAGATGGATGCGCCCGGGGCGTCGCGGGAACGGAACGACACGGCCCCCGTGCGCTTCGAGGCGGGCACGTGCGGCGGGGTCGGATGCCCCGGTGAAACTCAGGATCCGTCCGTGGCCGGCGAGCCATGCCGCGTCGGCCCCGGGGGGCGCGTCGTCGTCCAGCGGTGCGAACAATGCGGCGATCGCGGGTTCGTCGAGCGAGCGCACCACCGGGCGGGCCGGGAAGAGGCTCGCAGCGGAGGCGGCTGCGCCTCGCGCGAACAGCACGACCGGGCCGCCCTCGGCGACCGCTTCGAGCGTGGGTTCGAAGCACACGGCGTCGCCGAGCGCGCCCGGAAAGAGGACCAGCGTCGGCTTCAAAGCCCCGCCGCCGTCCGCTAGCATGACGGGCGATGCCCCTTCCCTGCCAGGTCGCGGAGTCGCCGCTCGAGCTCGTCGGGAGCACGCCCGTGCTCCGCGTGCGCCGGCTCGCGGGCGAGGGTGCCGCCGAGATCTGGGCGAAGCTCGAGCTCGCGAACCTCGGCGGGAGCGTGAAGGACCGGATCTGCCTCGCGATGATCGAGCGCGCCGAGCGCGACGGCCGCCTGCGCCCGGGAGACGTCGTGGTCGAGCCGACGAGCGGCAACACCGGAATCGGCCTCGCCCTGGTCTGCGCGGTGAAGGGCTACCGGCTCGTGCTGACGATGCCCGACACGATGAGCGAGGAGCGGCGCAGCCTGCTTCGCGCCTACGGCGCCGAGCTGGTGCTCACGCCCGACACCCGCGGCATGCACGGCGCGGTCGCGCGGGCCGAGGAGATCGCCCGGGAGCTTCCCCGCGCATTCATGCCCCGGCAGTTCGACAATCCCGACAACCCGTCGGCCCACCGCGAGAGCACCGCGCGCGAGATCCTCGAGCAGATGCCGCGGATCGACGCCTTCGTCGCGGGCGTCGGCACCGGCGGGACGATCTCCGGGGTCGGCGAAGTGCTCCGGCGCGAGCGCCCGGGCTGCGCGATCGTCGCGGTGGAGCCCGCGCGCTCGCCGGTCCTGTCCGGCGGCGAGGCCGGCTGGCACGGCATCCAGGGCATCGGCGCGGGGTTCGTTCCCGGCAACCTCGCCGCGGGATCGTTCGACCGCGTGATCGCCGTGTCGGACGAGGATGCCGCGGAGACGGCGCGCCGGATCGCGCGCGAGGAGGGCATGCTGGTCGGCATCTCCTCGGGCGCGAACGGCTTCGCCGCAGCGACGGTCGCACGCGAGCTCGGCCCGGGCAGCGTCGTCCTCACCCTCTTCTGCGACGCGGGGGAGCGCTACCTGACGACCGACCTGTTCCGGGCCGGGGGAATCTGACCGGTGACCAGGCTCGACACGGCCGCCGAGCACGGGACTGCCGAGCGCCTGCTGCGCATGCGCGAGGTGCTGCGCGGCCTCGGCAGGACGATCGTCGCCTTCTCGGGCGGTGTCGATTCGACCTTCGTCCTCCGGATCGCCCGCGACGAGCTGGGCGACGGCGTGCTCGCGCTCACGACTTCCTCGGCGTCGATGCCGGCGCACGAACTCGAGGAGGCGCGGGCCCTCGCGGCCGACGTCGGTGCGCGCCACCTGGTCGTCGCGACCGACGAGGTCGCGATCGCCGGTTACGCGAAGAACCCGATCGATCGCTGCTGGTTCTGCAAGGACAACCTCTACCGGATCTGCCGCGAGCACGCGGCGTCGCTCGGCTTCGAGTCGATCGTCGACGGCGTGAACCTCGACGACCTCGGCGATCACCGGCCCGGCCTCGCGGCCGCCGCGGAACAGTCGGTTCGCCACCCGCTGGTGGAGGCAGGGCTCGGGAAGGCCGCGATCCGCGAACTCTCCCGGGAGATGGGCCTCCGCACGCACGACAAGCCGGCGGCGCCCTGCCTCGCCTCGCGCTTCCCCTACGGCACGGCGATCACCCACGAACGGCTCCACCGCGTGGAGAGGGCGGAGAACGCGCTGCGGTCGCTCGGCTTCCGGGAGTTTCGAGTCCGCTTCGAGGACGACGTCGCGCGGCTCGAGATCGCGGCCGACGAGATCGCCCGCGCCTTCGCACCCGAAGTCCGGCGGGCGATCGCCGATCGCGTGCGCGAAGCGGGCTTCCGGCGCGTCGTCGTCGACCTCGACGGCTTCCGCAGCGGAAGCCTGAACCCCGGGCGCTGACGCAGTCGGACGCCCGCCCCCATGCCGACGGGGCGACGTGGCAGCCCGCTCCCGGGCGGACCCCGTCAGGGAGCGAAGATCGTCCGCAGCTCCTCCATGATCTTCTCTTCCGGGTGCTCGCGGGCGATGGCGAGCTCCTTCACGAGGAGGTTGCGGGCCGTGTCGAGCATCTTGCGCTCGCCGAAGGACAGTTCCTTGTCGCCCTTCAGGACGAAGAGATCGCGCAGCACCTTCGCGATCTCGAGCACGGAGCCGGTCTTGATCTTCTCCGTGTACTCCCGGTAGCGCCGGTTCCAGGTCTGCTGGTCGATCTCGACCTTCTTGTCGCGAAGGATCTTGTAGACCTTCGTGACCATGTCCTTGCCGATGATGCGGCGCAGCCCCACGGTCTCGACGTTCTCGGTCGGGACCATGATGGTCATGTCGCTCTCGAGGAACCGGAGCATGTAGAACTTTCGTTCGGTGCCTCCGATGTTCTTGCTCTGGATGCTCTCGATGACCCCCACCCCGTGGGCGGGATAGACCACCTTTTCCCCGACCTTGAACGACATGACGTTGGGTTCCCTCCGGAAACATTTGAAATCTAACGGATTTTTCGGCTCGTTTCAACTCCGGCCGGCCGGGGCCCCGCGGCTCGGAACGGCACCTCCTTCGCGACGCGTCAGGCCGGCACCCACTGCGCCACGAGCGCATGCTCGCGAGGCCCGTAGTAGTCGCGGCGCTTGCGCACGATCGTGAAGCCCGCCGACTCGTAGAGCGCACGCGCCGTGGCGTTCGCCTCGGCGACTTCCAGGAGAACGACGCTCGCCCGGAGCCGGCGCGCCTCGGCGAGCACCCAGCGCAGGAGCCTCCGTCCGAGCCCCCTCCCCCTCACCGAGGGCGCGGTCGCGAGGTTCAGCAGCTGGATCTCGTCGGCCACGTGCCACCGGACGACGTAACCGACGACACGCGACCGATCGTCGCTCCGGCAGGCGACCAGCGAGCGCGAGACCGGGGTGATGAGTTCCTGTTCGAAGGAACTCCGGGGCCAGGGATGTCCGAACGAGGCGCGCTCGATCCGCACGACTTGCGCGACGTCGTCCCCGGTCATCGGCCGGAGCACGAACTCGCCGCGCGGCGACGTCCCGGTCCGGCTCACCACCGCATGAGAGCCGCCGCCCAGGTGAATCCCGCACCGAAGGCCGCGAGGCACACGAGCTTTCCCGGGCCGACCCGACCGTCGGCGAGCGCCTCGTGCAGCGCGAGCGGGATCGACGCGGCGGTCGTGTTGCCGAAGCGGTCGATGTTGTTCACCACCTTCGACTCGTCGAGGCCCATCGACGCCGCGACCATCTGGTTGATGCGCAGGTTCGCCTGGTGCGGAACGAGGACGTCGAGGTCCTCGAGCGCGAAGCCGTTGTGGCCGAGCGCCTCGCGGATGACTTCCGGCATGCGCGTGACCGCATGCTTGAAGACGTACTTGCCGCGCATGCGCGGGAACGCCTTCGGGTCGTCGCCCTCGAGGTCCTCCGGCAGGAGGCGCGGGCGGCGACGGCTCGCCGCCGCCTCGAGCCAGAGCTTCTCCGCGTTGCTGCCGTCGGCGTGGAGATGGACCGAGAAGATGCCGCGGCCGGGATCCTCCGACGGCCCGAGCACGACCGCCCCCGCGCCGTCGCCGAAGATGACCCCGACTTCGCGGCCGCGCGTCGTCAGGTCGAGCCCGGTCGAGTGGATCTCGCCGCCGCACACGAGCACGTGGCGCGCGCGCCCCGAGCGGATCGCCGCGTCGGCGCACGCGAGCGAGTACAGGAAACCCGAGCACTGGTTCTTCACGTCGAAGGCCGGGACGCGCTTCGCCCCGAGCTTCGAGGCGAGCAGCGCCGCCGACGCCGGCCAGTCGACGTCGGGGGAGAGGGTCGCGAAGATCACGAGGTCGATCGCCTCGACCCCGAGTCCCGCGGCCGCGAGGGCCTGCTCCGATGCGATCCGGCCGAGATCGGTCGCGCCGCAGTCGGATCCCACGTGCCGCCGTTCCCGGATGCCGGTACGTTGCACGATCCACTCGTCGGAGGTGTCCATGCGGCCGCCGAGATCGTCGTTCGTGACGACGCGGTCGGGCACGGCGCGGCCGACGGCGAGGATCCTCGATCGGGTCGGAGTCGCAACGCCCACGTCACACCTCCAGCGTCGCGGCGCCCCAGGTGAACCCGGGTCCGGCCGCGGCGAGCAGCACGCGCGCGCCCGGCGAGAGCCCGGGCAGCACCCGGGCGAGCGCGATCGGGAGGCCGGCCGCCATGACGTGCCCGAACTCGGCGGTCGGAACCGAGGTGCGTCCGGCGGGCACGCCGATCGCGTCGGCCGCCCGGACCGCGACCGACGGCTCGACGTAGTCGATCACCGCGGCGGCGAGCGAGCCGGCC
>JAGWVP010000294.1 GCA_018970825.1 bacterium
GACGTGCCCGAGTTCGACGACGCCCCGGGCGGCGAGTCGGCGCAGCGCGGCCGGGACTCCCGCGCCGAGTTCCTCGCGCAGCACGTCCACGTCGAGCCCGCCTTCGGGCAGCCGCGACAGGATGCGCGACTCGAGCGAGCCGGGAGTCGGCGCGTCCGGGCCGGGACCGACCGCATCGCTCCTCACCGGGCGCGCGACCCGCCGTCGACGCCCCCGGACCGCGGGAGGCAGGAGCGACCGGAGCAGCATGCCGTGCGGCGCCGCGTAATAGCGGGACGCCCAGGCAGCGAGTTCGAGCAGCGGAGCCGGGATCGCCACGTCGGGCACCCGTCGTTCGACCGGTCGGAGCCCGGCCGGGGCGGGGCCCTGGGCCGGCCCGAGAACGACTCCCGTGACGCGGCGCGTCCCGAGCGGAACCACCACGAGCGCGCCGGGGCCGAGGGCTTCCTCGAATCCGACCGGCACGGCATAGGTGAGCCGGGACGGGGCGCGACCGCCCTCGGCCAGCGCGACCTCGACCAGTGCCGCGGGGGGATTCGGGGCTTCGAGGCGGTCGGTCGTCGCGGCAGGCATCGTCGGCGGGACACTAGCGCCCCGCCGGTTCGGGCGTCGAGGGGCGCGAATGCCATGGGGTTTGCAGGCGGGATCGGGGCCGTGCTAGCGCCGTTGCGGGGTGGTGTGGTCGCGGACGCCGGGGCGGTGTCCCGAACCGGCTGGGGACCGCACCCGGTGGAGGGGAGTCGCGGGATGGAGGTCGGACCTGGCTCGACCGCGCTGCTGCGTCCGTTCGCGGCGGCATGGCGCCGCCTGAAGTCCCTCGGGCGCGACTCCTTCGTCGCGCTCGACATCGGCTCGAACTCCATGAAGGCGATCGAGGTCCGTGGCACCGGGACCGACCCCGAGGTCGTCGCCGTGGGCTCGATCCCCCTCTCCGAGGGGATGCTCGTCAACAACACGCTGGTCGACCCCGACGGCGTGGCCCGCCTGATCGTCGACCTGCGCAAGCGCAGCAAGATCGCCGCGCGTTCGGCGATCACGGCGGTTCCGGGCCCGGCCGTGATCGTGAAGAAGGTGAGCTTCCGGCCCGGGCCCGACGACGACATCGACGCGCTCGTCATGATCGAGGCGGCGAACTTCATCCCCGAGAACATGGAGAACGTGAACCTCGACTTCCAGGTCGTCCGCGCCGACGGCAACGACGTCGAGGCGCTCCTGGTCGCGGTCCGCAAGGACATCCTCGCCGGCTTCATCTCCGCGATCGAGGGAGCCGAACTCGACCTGCGGATCGTCGACGTGGACAGTTTCGCGCTCGAGAACGTCTACGAGCTGAACTACCAGCCGACGGCCGAGGACGTCGTCGGGCTGGTCGACATCGGCGCCCGCTACTCGACGGTGAACATCGTGAAGGGCGGGCTGTCGACGACCACGGGCGACGTCCCGGCGGGCGGCAACATGGTCACCGACGCGCTCGTTCGCCTCGGCGGCCTGAGTTCGCTCGAAGCGCGCCGCGCGCTCTCCGGGGAGGCACCCGACGACCGCCTCCGGGGCATCGCCGCGGACGCCTCCGCCCAGCTCGCGGACTCGATCGGCGACTTCGTGAGTTTCCTGTCCCGCACCGGCGCGAGCGACGTCCCGGTCCGCGCGGTCTACGTCGGCGGCGGGGGCGCGCTCATCCCCGGCGTGGTCGACCGTCTCGCCTCGAATCTCGAAGTTCCGGTCGAGATTCTCGACCCCTTTCGCCGCGTCCGGCTCGGCCCGAACGTCGACCCGGTCGCCCTCGAGGCGATCGCCCCGCTGTTCACGGTCGCGATGGGGCTCGCGACCCGCCGTCCGGGGGACGAATGATCCACATCAACCTGGTGCCGCGCGAGACCGCGCGCCGTCAGGCGGCGTGGCTCCGCTACCGCAACTACGTGGCGATCCTGCTTCTCGCCTTCGCGACCCTGCTGCTCGGCGTCGAGTCCTGGACGCGGCGGTGGGCGAACGAGATGGACGTCGAGGTCGAGACCTACCAGTCGCAGCTCTCCGAGCTCTCCCGGCGACACCAGGAGGCGAAGCAGCTCGAGAAGCGACGCGCGAACCTGCAGGTGAAGCTCGCGACGATCGGCGTCCTCGAACGCCAGCGGCGCGGTCCCGCGCACGCGCTCGAGGACCTCGCCGAGGCGACCCCCGAACGTCTCTGGCTGGTCGAGATGAAGGAGGCGGGCGGCAACGCCGCCATCGTCGGCAAGGGCCTCGACAACCAGACGATCGCCGAGTTCATGCGCCGGCTCGCCGCCTCGGACTACTTCTCGAACGTCGACCTCGTCGAGGCGAAGCAGATCGAGGAAGGGCAGGCGAAGCTCAAGCAGTTCACGATCAGCGCCCGCGTGAACTACTCCGGCCGCCCGCCGGTCGTGCAGGATCCCGGGCGCAAGCCCGGCGGGGGGGCTGCGGCCGCGCCGCCTCCCGGGCCGCAGCAACCGCCCCCCGGCCCGCAGGCGCAGGCGGGAATGCCCGGTGCGCCTGCGGTCCCGCAGCGCGTCGCACCGGTGGATCCCTCGGCCGCGGTCGAACCGGCGGCGGCCGCACCCGCCGCGGCGGTCACCGTCCCTCTCGATGCCGCGCGCACCGCCGCCGGCGTCTCCGAGGGGCGAGACGCCGCGACCGCTCGGGTCGTGACGACGGGAGGACCGCCGTCGTGACGCTCGACCTGAACCTGAACCGTGCGTGGCAGTTCCTCGACGAACTCGAGCCGCGTCAGCGCATCGCGATCGCCGTCGGGATCCCGCTGATGATCGCGGTCGCGTACTGGTTCTTCGTCGTGAACCCCCGCCTGCTCCGCGCCTCGGGGCAGCGGTTCCTCGTCGACGAGCTGCTCGAGGAGCGCAACCGGAAGGTCTCCGAGACCGCGCGACTCAACGAGCGAAAGCGACAGGTCGACGACCTCGACACGCAGCTGCGGCTCGCCGTCACGCGCCTGCCCGACCAGAAGGAGATCCCCGACCTCCTGAGTTCGATCTCGAACCTCGCGCGGGACTCCGGACTCGACATCCTCGCCTTTCGGGCGAAGCCGGAGACCTACCAGGACTTCTACGCCGAGGTGCCGGTCGACATGGTCGTGCGCGGCACGTTCCCGCAACTGACGGGCTTCGTCGACGACGTCGGGCGTCTCGACCGCATCGTCAACGCCTCGGACATCACGATCAAGGAGCCCAAGGTCGTCGACGAGGCGATCATCCTGCAGGCCTCGCTCCAGATCACGACCTTCCGCTTCCTTTCGGACGAGGAGCGCCAGCGGCTCATCAAGGAGAAGAAGATCAAGGGGGATGCCAAGTGAGGCCGGGGGCGGTGTTCGCGCCCGCGCTCGCGGTCGCCCTGGCGCTGCCCGCACGGGCGCAGGAGGCCGCACCCGGACGAGGTGCGGCCGCGGGCGACGCCGCCGTGGCAGGATCGGTGCAGGGCGCCGGCGGGGCCGCGCTTCCCGCGCCGACGCCGGCGATCCTCCAGCCTCGCACCTTCGAGTCGCGTGCGACCCGCGAGGCCGTGCTGCGCCGCGACCCCTTCCGCCCGTTCGCGCTCGCGCGCGAGCAGGCGAAGCAGCCCGGCAAGGGGTCGCCGCTCCAGCAGTACCAGGTGGGCCAGTTGCGGCTGGTCGGCGTCATCGAGGACGGCAAGCCGACCGCGATCGTCGAGGACGACCAGCGCAACGGCTTCGTGATCGGGCTCGGGACCGAGATCGGTCCGAACGGCGGGGTGGTGACCGCGATCCGCGGCCGGCAGGTCACCGTGGTGGAGTGGGAGACCGACATCGTGGGCGAGAGACATCGAAAGGAATACGTCCTGCAGATGCCGACCGACGAGCCGGTCCGGCAGGAGCCCCGCGGATGAAGGCCCCCCTGGCCATCGCCGCTTCGGCGCTGCTCGTGCTCGCGGCCTGCTCGGCGCGCCGGACCTCGTCGGGCGACGGACTGCCCGAGGTCGAGGCGGAGCCCGTGCTGCGCCTCGTCGAGGTGCGCGGCCTCTCCGACGCGAGCGGGACGAGGATCGTCGCCCAGCTCTCGCGCCCGCCGGAGGCGATCCGCACCTTCGAACTCGACAAGCCGAAGCGCTGCGTCGTCGACGCCGACGGCCCGGGTGCACCGTCGGCGAAGGAGGTGGTCGCGACGCGCGACCTCCAGGCCCCCCGCCTCTCCGTCGCCGGCTACCCGGACAAGCTCCGGCTCGTGCTCGAACTCGCGCCGACCGCGACCGGCGGCTGCCAGGCGCGCGCCGACGGCAGCGCGATCGTGTTCGGTCTGGGCGGTCGCCCCGCCGGCGGAATCCAGGACCTCCTGTGGAGCGGCAGCAACCCGCCCGCGGGGGCCTCCGCCCACGCCACCGCCCTGCTCGCCCGGGAAGCCGGGCCTGCCCTCACGCCCGCCCAGGCGGTCGCGCAGCCTCCGCCGCCGCGTCCGCTGCCGCCCCCGCGCGAACTCCCGCCGGTCGACCCCGAGCGCGATCCGCGCCCCCGGTCGACCCCGGCGCCGGCCCGCCCGGCCGCGCGCCGCTACGCCGGTCGCAAGGTCTCGCTCGAATTCAAGGACGCCGACATCCTGAACGTCCTGCGCGTGATCGCCGACGTCGCGCAGAAGAACATCGTCGCGA
>JAGWVP010000295.1 GCA_018970825.1 bacterium
GCGCGGGATGCCGAGCTGCTGGTTCTCCTGCTGGCGGACCCAGCCCGCGCAGTAGTTCATCGCGACGCCGACGCGGCGGCGGTCGGTGCGGTTGGCACCTCCGCCGTGCCAGAGGCTGCCGTGCCAGACGAGCACGCTGCCCCGCTTCATCTCGGCCGGGATGCTGTCGTAGTGCCGGCCGTACACGGGGGAGTCGCCGGCGAGGTGCGACCCGGGGATCACGCGGGTCGCACCGTTGTCCTCGGTGAAGTCGGTGAGCGCCCACATCGAGTTGCACACCGTCGCGACGTGCGGCTTCGGCAGCGGCATGACCTGGTCGTCGGCGTGGATCGGCTGCGCGGTCTCCCCGGGCAGGATCGCGATCGAGGACAGCGAGGAGACGAGGCAGCCCGGGTCGAGCACGCCCTCGACGATCGGCAGCACCCGCTCGTGGACCGGGATGCGCTCGTAGAGCTTCCCGTGGACGAGCAGGTTGTAGATCCGGACCGTGTGGCGCCCCTCGAAGTCGTTGCGCGCGGGGCGGATCCCGAGTTCGCTTTCGAGCCGCGACAGGTCGTCGTCGAGCGAGTCCAGCAGGTCGGGCTCGATCGCGTCCTCGACGATCGTGAAGCCGTCGCGCGCGATGCGGCCGAGGTGCTCCTCGACCGACGGATGCGCCGTGCCCGCCACGGCCTCCTCCTTGGCACCGCCGGGGCGGGGGCGGCAAGCGATCCGCCCCGGGCGGGCCGACGTTGTACCCGGCGGGCCCGTCGTGCAGAGTCCCCGGGAGGAGGAATTCGCATGCAGCCGAAGCTCGGCATCGTCCCGTTCTGGAAGCAGTACGACCGCCAGGTGGTCCTGAAGTCGGCCCGCCTGGCCGACGAGCTCGGCTACGACTCGGTCTGGATCCCCGAGGCCTGGGGCTACGAGCAGTTCCAGTTGCTCACCGAGATCGCGCTCGCGACCAGGCAGCTGAAGCTCGCGACCGGCATCGCGAACGTCTTCTCCCGCTCGGCGGCCCTGCTCGCGATGAGCGCTGCGACCCTCGACGAGATCTCGGGCGGCCGCGCGATCCTGGGACTCGGGACGAGCGGCAAGAACGTGGTCGAGAACCTCCACGGCATGCCCTACAAGAAGCCGCTCACGCGGCTCCGCGAGACGATCGGGATCCTGCGCGCCCTCTGGCGCGGCGACCGGCTCTCGCCCGAGATGTCCACTCTGTTCGACGCACGCCACTTCAAGCTCGAGATGAAGCCGTTCCGCCCCGACATCCCGATCTACGTGGCCTCGCTCCAGGAGCAGGCGATCCGGGAAGTGGGTCGCATGGCCGACGGCTGGGTGCCGACCTTCTGGCCCTACGACAAGCTCTCCGACGGCATCGCCCTGCTGCGCGAGGGGGCGGCGCAGGCCGGCCGCGACGCCTCGAGGATCGAGACCGCGCCCTTCGTCGCCGTGATCCCGCTCGAGGACCGCGCGATGGCGCGCTCGATGATCAAGCCGACCGTGTCGTTCTACATCGGCGGCATGGGCGTCTACTACCACGCGATGTTCTGCCGCTACGGCTACGAGGAGAACGCGAACCTCGTGAAGAAGCTCTACGACGAGGGCGACCGCAAGAAGGCGGCCGCCGCCGTGAGCGACGAGCTGATCGACCGGATCGCGATCTGCGGGCCGCCCGACTACTGCCGCGACAAGCTCGCCGAGTGGGCCGAGGCCGGGGTGGGTTCGGCGCTCGTGAACCTGCCGACCGGTGCGCCCTTCGAGATGACCGAGCAGATGCTGCGCGCGATCGCCCCCCGCTGAGCGACGGCTTCCCCCGCCCATGCCGCGTCGGCGCCACTTCTCGATGATCCGCGACTTCTCGCTCGCGGACCTGATCACGCTCGCGAACGGCTTCGCCGGCATGGGGGCGGTGCTCGCGACGCTGCAGTACATGGACACCCGCGACCGGCGCATCCTCTGGATCGCGTTCGCCCTGCCGCTGGTCGCGATGGTGTTCGACTTCCTCGACGGGCGGGTCGCGCGCTGGCGCCACCTGTCCTCGCCTCTCGGGCGCGAGCTGGACTCCCTCGCCGACCTGATCTCCTTCGGCGTCGCGCCCGCCGTTCTCGCCTTCGCGGTCGGGCTGCGCGGCGCCTGGGACGCGATCGTGCTCGTCTACTTCGTGAGCTGCGGGCTGTCGCGGCTCGCCCGTTACAACGTGACCGCCGACGAGATGGCCGACGAGTCCGGCAAGGTCCGCTACTACGAGGGCACCCCGATCCCGACGAGCGTGATCCTCGTGGCACTCCTCGCCGCGCTCACCTGGTTCGACCTGGTGGGCGTCCGGCTGCCGTTCGGCCGCTGGCGGATCCTCGGCGCGAGCTTCCACCCGCTCGTGCTGCTGTTCGCGCTGAGCGGGACCGCGATGATCAGCAAGACGCTGCGCATCCCCAAACCCTGAGGGGCGCCCCCGCGGCGGGGCGAGTGCGCGCACCCGCCCCGTGCACGCCGGACGCGCGAGCGGCGGGGGAACGCCCCGGCTCGCATGCTAGGATCCCGGCGCATGAAACCGTCGGACCTCGCTCGCGACACGGCCGTCACGCGGCTCGAAAGCGCCCCGGGCTGGTACACCGCCGACCTTTCGCCGGCCTGGGATTTCCGCACGCCGTCGGGAGGAGTGCTCATGACGGTCGCGATGCGAGCGATGCGCGAGGAGCTCGGCAATCCCGATTTCCGACCGATCTCCGCGAACACCCACTTCTGCTCGCCGGTTCCCGCCGGCCCGCTCGAGATCCGCGTCGAGGTCCTGCGCCACGGCAAGGCGGCGGCGCAGGTGCGCGCACAGCTCTCCTCGACCAAGGTCCCCGGCCCGGGACTCGAGGTGAGCGCGACCTTCGGCCGGGATCGCGACGGCGTGCACCTGCTCGACAGCGCGCCGCCCGAGGTCCCCGGGCCGACCGACGCGCCTCCGATGGAGCGCCTCGCCGGGATCGACCTCGAGCGCCGGCCGGCCTTCTTTCACAACTTCGACACGCGTCTCGCGCAGGGGCACGCGTGGTGGGGCTCGGACTGGACGCCCGGCGAAGCGCGCATCGCGCGCTGGTTCCGCTACCTGGTCCCGCAGGTGACGCCCGACGGCATGTTCGACCCGCTCGCGCTGCCGCCGATCGCCGACACGATGCCGCCCGCGCTCCACCAGAAACTCGGCCCCGGACACGCCCCCTTCCACGCGCCGAGCCTCGACCTGACCGTCCATTTCCTCGAAGACACGCGCTCGCCGTGGCTGCTCACCGCGGTGCATGCACGCCACGCACGCGCGGGCTTCGCGTCGGCCGACGTCGAGATCTGGGACGACGAGCGGCGCCTCGTCGCCTTCGCGACCCAGACGATGATGCTGCGGCGGATCCCGCCGAGCGGTCCGCTGGTCGGCGCTTGAGCGCGGGCCCCGGCCACGAGGGCGTCGACCTCGCCGACCTGAACCGCTGGTGCCGCTGCGTCGCGGTCGACCCGGCGCGGCTGCGCGCGGCCCTGGAGGAAGGCTCGGGCACGACCGGACTGCTCGCCTCGATCCACGAGCACCAGCCGCACCTGTTCTCCGACACGGCCGTGTTCGTGAGCCGCGAGCAGGCGTCGCACATGCGCGACGTCGTCGCCGCGGTCGAGCGCGTCGTCGCCCTGCCGGGCTGGGCCGAGAGGGCGCTCGCGCGCGCGCCCGCGATCGCGCGCGTGGATCTCGGGCCGCGCGGCGGGTTCCTCGGCTACGACTTCCACGTCGCCGACGACGGCCCGAAGCTGATCGAGATCAACACGAACCCGGGCGGACTCCTGCTCGCGACCGCGCTCGCCGCGGCCGGGCTCGCCTGCTGCGAGGAGGTCGCGAACCTCGTCGGAGGGGCCTTCGTGCCCGCGTGGCCGGGAATGGAACACGAGGGGACGGCGGCGGGGGCCGCACGACTCGCCGCGCGCGCGATCGAGCGCGACGTCGTCGGGATGTTCCGCGCCGAGCACCGCGCCGCCCGCGGCGAGCGCCCGCTGCGGCGGGTGGCGATCGTCGACGACGATCCGCCGCGGCAGTACCTGCACCCGGAGTTCCTGCTCTACCGCGCGCTGCTGCGCGCCGACGGCATCGAGGCGGAGATCGCGGACCCGGGAGAGCTCGTCCACGAGCAGGGCGAGCTCCGGCTGGGCGGGCACCCGGTGGACCTGGTGTACAACCGGCTCACCGACTTCGACCTCTCGGGGCCCTCGCACGGCGCCCTGCGCGCGGCCTACGAGGCCGGGGCTGCCGTGCTCTCGCCGCACCCCCGCGCGCACGCGCTCTGGGCCGACAAGCGCAACCTCGTCGTGCTCTCCGACGAGTCCGCGCTGCGGGCTCTCGGCGCCGACGAGGCGACGATCGCGACGCTGCTGCGCGCGGTGCCACCGACGCGCGAGGTCGACCCCGCGGACGGACCGCGCTGGTGGAGCGAGCGCAAGCGCTGGTTCTTCAAGCCGGTCGCGGGCTTCGGCAGCCGGGCCGCCTACCGCGGCGACAAGCTCACGCGCGGCGTCTTCGACTCGATCCTCGCGGGCGGATACGTCGCCCAGCAGCTCGTGCCGCCGAGCGAGCGAACGATCGACCGCGGCGGAGAGCTGGTCCCGCTCAAGCTCGACCTGCG
>JAGWVP010000296.1 GCA_018970825.1 bacterium
CCGGCCCGGCCGAGCTTCCCGCTCCGGCAGGGAGTCGGCACTCCGGCGGGCCCCGCGGGGGGCTGGAGGTTCCGGGCTTCCAGCCGCGCCGCCCTGTGATAGACGCCCCAAAATGACTCGAACCCCTCGTTCCCCCGGCGTCCTCCTCCGGCTCCTCCCCCTTGCCGTCCTCCTCGGCGCCTGCGGCTCGCTCGACGGCGGCCCGGTCGGGGTCGGCGGGCTTTCCTTCGCGAAGTCCGGCTCGATCGTGACCGACGACGGTCGCGGCAGTTTCCGCTTCGGAGCCGCGACCGCGGCGACGCAGATCGAGGACGACAACCGGAACACCGACTGGTGGGTCTTCACCGGGCCGAAGGAGCAGGGAGGTCTCGCGAAGAGCCCGTTCGTCGGCGAGGCCTCGCGCGGCTACACGCTCGCGATCGAGGACGTGAAGCTGCTGCAGGAGATGCACCTCGACTCCTATCGCTTCAGCATCGAGTGGGCGCGCATCGAGCCGCGCCGCGACGTGATCGACGAGGAAGCGATCCGGCACTACTCGGACCTGATCGACGCGCTGCTCGCAGCCGGCATCAAGCCGATGGTCACGATCCACCACTTCTCGAACCCGACCTGGGTCGACGACCCGCGTGACCTCGCGTGCACGGACGGCCCGACCGACCGCAACCTCTGCGGGCTCGGCCATCCCGTGGGTGGACCGCTCGTGATCGCCGAGATGGCGGAGCACGCACGCCTTCTCGCCGAGCGCTTCGGCGACCGGGTCGACGAGTGGGGCACCTGGAACGAGCCCATGAACTACGTGCTCGCGGCCTACGGGCTCGGTGCGTTCCCGCCGGGCAAGAACCGCCTGTTCAACTTCATCGACGAGTTCCTGCCGACGATCCGCGACATGCTCGCCTCGCACGCCGCCATGGCGAAGGCGATCCGCGAGGCCGACCGCAGGGACGCCGACGGCGACGGTCGCCCCGCCGATGTCGGCCTGACGCTCGCGGTGATCGACTGGGTGCCGTCGCGCGACGGGCAGCCCTCGGACGACCCGGCGGACGTGGCCGCGCGCGACCGCCTCGAGTACGCGCTGCACTGGCTACCGATCGACTCGATCCGCAACGGCACCTTCGACGCGAACGCCGACGGCGTGCCCGACGAGCAGCACCCGGACTGGCAGGGCACGCTCGACTGGCTCGGCGTGCAGTACTACTTCCGCGGCGGCGTGACCGCCGCGGTCGCGGCCGTGCCGGTGCTCGACCTCGCCCCCTGCTTCGACGCCTTCGACCTCGGCGCCTGCATCGCGCCCGCGGACCCGACCTTCTGCGTTCCCGTCATGGGCTACGAGTACTGGGCGCCCGGGCTGCACGACCTCATCATGGATTTCTCGGGCCGCTACCCCGGGCTGCCGCTCGTCGTCACCGAGGCGGGGATCCAGACCCGCGTCGGCGAGCGCCGCGCGGAGAACGTGGTGCGGACCCTCGAGCAGATCGGGCGCGCGCGCGCCGACGGCGCCGACGTGCGCGGCTACTACCACTGGAGCCTCTACGACAACTTCGAGTGGGCGCTCGGCTACGAGCCGCGCTTCGGCCTGTACTCGGTCGACTTCACGACCTACGAGCGCACGCCGACGATGGGAGCCGAGGTGCTGGGCCGCATCGCCGAGGAGCGGAGCGTCGACGACTCGCTGCGCGAGCGCTTCGGCGGCACCGGGCCGATGACGCCCGAGCCCGGCGTCCCGGAGAACCCCCGCACCTGCAACCGCGCCGACCTCGCGAAGTGACGGCGGGCCCGCCCCTCGCGTCCCGAGCCGACGGAGAACCATGGACACCAAGCTCTTCCTGACGATCTTCGGCAGCGTCTTTCTCGCCGAGCTGGGCGACAAGACCCAGCTGGCGACGATGCTCTTCGCGTCGGACGGAACCAACCCGAAGCTCACGGTGTTCCTCGGCTCGGCGCTGGCACTGGTCGCGACGTCGGCGATCGGCGTGATCGCCGGGGCCGCGATCTCGCAGGTCGTGAGCCCGCGTACGCTCGGCGTGATCGCGGGGCTCGGCTTCGTCGCGATCGGGATCTGGACGCTGGTCGGGGCCTGGAAGGGCTGAGATCCCGCTGCGGGCCGAAGCCCGGGGCGGGATGCGCGTGGCGGCAGGGTGGTACGCTGCCGACTCCCCTCCGCGGGGTCGCGCGCCGCTCAGTCCTCCCGCCGGAACTTCACCAGCACGAGGTCTTCGTCCACCGGCTCGAACACCGCTCGCACCCGCATGCCCGAACGAATCTCGTCCGGCGCCACGTCGAGCACCTCGCTCACGAAGTGCACGCCTTCGTCGAGCAGCACGTCGACCACGTTGTAGGGCAGCTTCGCCTCGAAGGCGGGCAGCGTCGGCCCGCGCACGATCGTCCAGGTGTGGACCACGCCGCGGCCCGACGAGAGTTCCCACGAGAACTCGCGCGACAGGCACGACGGGCAGGTCGGGCGAGGGTAGTGACGGAAGGTCCCGCAGCCCGAGCAGCGCTGGAAGCGCAGCTCGCCGCGCGCGGCGGCCTCGTAGAATAGCGCCGCGTCGCGGGTCGGAGCAGGGCGCGGGAAGCCGCGCGTGATCGGTCGGGCGTCGTCGGCCATCACGCTCTCCGCAGCAGGAAGCCGCCGGTCGGGTCGCTGTTGGCGCCCGCGACGAGTGCGATCTCGCAGTTGCGCACCTGCGAGGTCGAGGTGCCGCGGATCTGCCGCACCGCCTCGGTCGTGTTGTTGAAGCCGTGGATGAAGGCCTCGGACAGCTGCCCACCGTTCGTGTTGCAGACCAGCCGCCCGTCGGGCCAGGCGAGACCGCCGTTCTCGACGAAGGGCCCGCCCTCGCCCCGGGCGCAGAAGCCGTAGTCCTCGAGCGCGATGATGACCATCGAGGTGAAGAAGTCGTAGAAGAAGGCGACGTCGACGTCCGCGGGCGAGAGCCCCGACGACTGCCAGAGCTGGCGTCCGACCCGGACCGCCGAGTCCTCGTCGCGCGGGCGCGAGAAGAGCGTCGAGAGCCGGATGTGGTGGGAGCCCGCGGCCATCGCGCCCGCGTGAACGATCGCGGGCGGCTGGCGCAGGTCGCGCGCGCGCTCGGTCGAGGTGAGGATCATCGCGACCGCGCCGTCGGTCTCGATGTTGCAGTCGAAGAGCCGCAGCGGGTCCGCGATCATCCGCGAGGCGTGGTGGTCGGCGCGCGTCATCGGCGTGCGCATGACGGCCGCGGGGTTGCGGATCGCGTGGTCGCGGAACGCGATCGCCACGTCCGCGTACTGGTCGTCGGTCGTGCCGTGATCGATGCGATGGCGCATGCTGATCATCGCCATCTCCTGGAACGCGCTCACGAGCCCCTGCGGCACGTGCCACTGGTTCAGCCCGGGCAGGCTCTCCGGCAGTTTCTCCCAGTAGCGTCCGCCCTGCTTGGGGTCGCGCCCGTAGCCCGACGCCTTGCCGCGGGCGCGCGATCGGTAGACCAGCACCGTGTCCGCCATGCCCGCCGCGATCGCGGCCGCGGCGATGACGACCACCGACGCCGAGCCGCCGCCGCCGAAGGGCGTGCCGCAGAACCAGCGCAGCAACGGGTTGCCGAGCGCCGCGAGCACCTGCTCCTCGTCGAACTGCTCCATGTCGTAGCGGACGAGCCCGTCGATCTCGCGTGGCGAGAGGCCCGCGTCCTCGCAGGCGGCCCAGATCGCGTCGACCGCCATCTCGGGCTCGGAGCGGCCGAGCGACTTCGCGAACGGCGTCTGGCCGATGCCGACGATCGCGGCCGCGTCGCGGATCCCCGGCAGGTGCGCGGGATCGACCTTGTTCACGGGTGCGCCTCGGCGCCCACGCGGAGCGCCTTGGTGAGGAGGGCGGAGCGTCCGATCGAGGCGAGATCGGCCGGGGCGAACACCCGGCGCTCGCCGGCCTCGGCCCGGTGGCGTGTGCGAGCGGCCCTGCCGGAGACGGCGCTCGCCGCGCGATCGAGTGCGGCCGCCGAGACGGTCTGCGTTCGTACCGCGACCGAGAAGGAGCGGTGGAGGATCGCGTGCGTGAACCCATGCGTCGACGGCCCCGTGCCATCGGTACGTCGGGTGCCCGTCGCTTTCGGGACTCTGGAGGGCTTCACGCCCGGCTCGTCGAGCAGCGGCAGCCACATCCCGCGCAGGTGCGCGAACGCGCCCCGCTCGAGGAGCACCCGCCCGGCGCGGTCGCGCAGGACGAGCAGCGAGAGCGCCACGCGCTCGGTCGCGCGGCGCGGCTTCGTCGGCGGGTGCTGGTCGACTGCGTCGTCCGCGTGCGCGCGGCAGGAGCGGGCGATCGGGCAGGTGCCGCAGTCGGGCGAGATCGGTCGACAGGTGGTCTGGCCGAGCTCCATGAGCGCCTGGTTCCAGTCGCCGGGACGGGTGCGTTCGAGGAGTCGCTCCGCGATCGCGCGATGCGGTTCACCGCGACCGTCGGGGACCCCGAGCCGCTCGATCCGCGAGAGGACGCGCACGACGTTGCCGTCGACGGCGGCGAGCGGCTCGTCGAAGGCGATCGAGAGAACCGCCGCGGTCGTGTACTCGCCGACCCCGGGCAGGGCGCGGGCGGCGACCGGGTCCCGCGGGAAGGTGCGCTCCC
>JAGWVP010000297.1 GCA_018970825.1 bacterium
GAGGCGTCGGCGGTGGGCCAGCCGAGTTCGTCGACCCCGCCCACCGGCTGGTTCCAGTTGGCGGCGTCCTGCCAGGCGCGGGACTCCTTCATGACGTCGACGAACGCGAACTGGCCACCCCAGTCGCGGTTGAACCAGACGTTCAGGCCGACCTTGTTCCGGGTCGGGTCCTCGGAGGGCGGCTGCACGACCGTCTCGGATCCCGGCGTCGCCGCGACGGCTGCGCCGGGATCGCTCGTGCCCGCCGCGTTCACGGCGAGCAGGCGGTAGAAGAGCGTCGTTCCGTTCGCGAGCCCTCCGTCCGAGAAGCGCGGCGACGTCGACTGGCCGACGCTCGCCCACGGGCCGCCCGCGTCGGTCGCCCGCTGCACGTCGTAGGACGTCGCCCCGACGCTCGGCGACCAGAACAGCGCGACCTGTCCGTCGCTCGGCACGGCCGCGAGCCCGGTCGGCGGCGCGATCGGGATCGCCCGCAGCGCGGCGGTGCGCGTGCTCTCGCCGACCGGGTTGGTCGCCGCGAGTGCGTACCAGTAGCTCGTCCCGTTCTGGAGGCCCGTGTCCGTGTACGTGTTCGCCGCCACGACGGCGATCTCGCCGAACGGGCCGGTCGCCGCGGAGGCCCGCAGCACGTGGGTGCTGCTCGATCCCGGCCCGGGCGTCCACGACAGTCGAGCCGAGCGGTCCCCGGACGCGACGGCGAAGTCCGACGGGCCGCCCGGCGCGGCCTGCGGCACCACCGTCACGGCGGCCGACGGATCGCCGGCGAACCCGTTGCGGATCGCGACCACGCGGTAGCGCACCTCGACGTCGTTCGTGACGGTGTCGTCGACGAAGCTCGAGCTCGCGGTCCGGCCGATCACCTCCCAGGTGCCGCTCGTCGCGGACCAGCGCTCCACCCGGTAGGCGTCCGCGTCGGCGAGCGGACTCCACGAGAGCCGGACGTTCGAGTCCCCCGGCGTCGCGACCACCGACGGAAGCCCCGATGCCGGAGGCACGCACTCCGGTCCCGGGTTCGAGAGGCAACTCTCCGGGATCCCGTTGCAGGTCGTGAGATCGTCGCGCACCTGCTCGAGCAGCCCCTCGCACGAGCCGAGCGTGGTCGAGCACTGGTCGAGCTCGACGTTGCAGCTCGCGAGTCCGCCGCCCGCGAGAGCGGTCGCGACCGTCGCGACGCTCGCGTCGATCTCCGCCCGGATCTCCGCCGCCGTGAGCCCGTCGATGCAGGCGGACGGCGTCGACTGCGACTCGGCCTTCGACCAGCGGTCGTCGAAGCGCGCGGCGCAGCGGGCGACGGCGACGCCGAACGTCGACCGCGGGCCGGTGTCCTTCACGCAGGTCGCGGGCGCGGCGCACTCGACGTCGCCGTAGCAGTCGTTTCCGCCGGGACTGCAGCGTCCGATGGTCTTCGCGAGCGCAGCCTCGGCGCCGTGCATGCACGCGGCGTAGCGACCCGCCTCCTTGCCCTTGTCCGACTGGCACCGGGTGGCGGGGCCCGGAGCGGCGAAGCCGCGCGCACTCCCCAGGGCGAGGACGAGCGCGCAGAGCGCCGCGCGGAAGGCGTGGATTCGGCGGAGCGTCATCGTCGGAGGCCTGCCGGGCCGCGCGGATCATTCCCACCGGGCGCAACTGGGGCAAGCCGTTCGCCCGCCGGTCGTCGCCCCCGGCCGCCAGCCGCCCCGCTGCGAGGCTCGTGCGACGGGGCGACGGTCGATCCCCCGGTACCTCGGCGAAGGGCCGGGCCCGTCGCTCCGCTCGGCCCGCCTAGCGTCGCAGGTCGTCGAGCGACGTCGTTCCCACCCATCCCGTCCCGTCCGACGGGACGAAGTTCGAGTCGTAGCCGGCCAGGCCGAGTTCCCGATCGCTCCACGGGGAGACCCGCAGTGCTCGCACCGCGACGAACGCGCCGCCCGGTGGGACCGGGACCGGGATCGGGTTCGGCGACTCCGCGGGCGCGGCGAGGCAGCGCATCTCCCATGAGGGCACCTGCGGCGCGCCGCTCGCGGTCCGCCGCAGCAAGCAGGCCTGTGCATCGAAGGTGCGCTCGGGCTGGCAGCGTCGCGAAGTCGGACAGGCGCCCGCCTCGTAGCTCCACTCGACGCCCGTCGCGATCACGCCGCTGCCGATCTCCGTGAACTCGTTGTAGGCAGGGATCGTGTAGCCGACGGAACCCGCGCCCGTCGGGGGAATCGCATGGCCCCGGCCGCGCAGGGTGGCGTCGATCAGCATGCGCGTGTCGAGCTCCGGCACGGGCACGAGCGGCGTCGCCGCGATCGCGGGTCCGAGCCGGTCGACGCCGTCGAAACGGAGGATCTCGCCGCTGCCCTCGACGCCGAGCAGGATCGCGGGGGCGCCGTCGTGCTCGATGCAGCTCACGCCCCGCAGGCCGCTGTTGTCGGGGTTCGCGACCTCGACCGACCAGGCCGGCTGCCACGGGCCACCGGTCGCGGGATCGACGCCCCCGTCGTTGCGGCGTCGGTAGAGCGTTCCTCGCACCGTCGCCCACGCGGCTCCGCCGCAGGAGGCGAAGCCGGTCACCTTCTGGTCGAGCCCCGCGCCGCCGACGACCAGCTCGGGCGTCGGCGACCAGCGGATCGTGCGCTCGGCCGCGTCCCACCTGCCGGCCAGGATGCCGGTCGGCTGCACGCCGGCGAAGAACGTCGCACTCCCGTCGATCGCGACGTGCGCACCGAACGAGCGCACCGTGCCGCCCGCGTCGGGCAGCGCGAAGCGCGCGTCGAGAGAGCGGTCGGGTGCGACCGACCAGCGGATCTCGTGGGGCGACTCGGGTGGCTGCGCCTGCGCGATCAGCACCTCGGCGACGCCCTCACGGCCCGCGGGAACGCGAAACGCTTCGAGACCCATGACGCGCAGTTGGTCGGTCTGGAGCACGACCTCCCAGGGCGCGCCCCGCGAGGTGCGCCGCAGGATCGCGCCGCCGATCGGGGCGGGCGCCATCCACTGGCTGGTCGAGGCCCAGAGCTCGCCCGTGAAGGCGACGAGGTTCGTCACCTCGGTCGTCGCGCGCAGCGGGGAGTCGGGCGGCGCGCTCTCGGCGACGAACTCGTAGCGGACGGGGAGGGCGGCGGGGTCGGATCGAGGGAGGCCGACCACGTCGCCGCAGGCGGCGAGGTGCAGGAGCAGGGCCGCGGCGATCGCGCTCGCGGATCCCCGACGCAGCCCCGCGCCCCGTCCCGAACGTGCCGACCGTGCTCGCGCCACGGCGACTCTGTCTCAGAGTGATCCGAGAAAGGCGAGCCCCTGTCGCCTGCGCTCGACCGACAGACGGTTCCAGGCGTCCACCGAGCGCTGCGCCTGGCCCGCGTGGCGCCGGATGGCCTCGTCTAGGGTGAAGGAGAGCCCGTCGTGCATGAGCCTGTTGCGGGTGCGCAGTCCCCAGAGCGGGGCGGTGCGGAACATGCGGGCGGTCGGCGCCATCTCCCGGGTCGGCAGCAGCGGAATGCCGTCGCCGGTTCCCACGTCGTGGAGCAGGAAGTCGCCGTAGGGATGGATGATCTTGTCGCCGAGCGCCTCGGGGACCGTGAACTCGCCCCCGTTCACCACGGTTCCGGCGGGTGCCGTGGTGATGGACGCCACGTGGCAGGTGGCGCAGCCGACCTCGGCGAACGCGCGCTCGCCGGCCTCGACGTCCGAGGTGCGGGCGCCGCGAGGCGGAGCCTTCGTCGAGCGGAGGAAGTCGGCGAAGGCGACCATGTCCTCGCCGTCGTCCTCGGGCTCGGCGACCTCGTCGAAGCCGCTGCCGAAGCCGACGAAAAGCCCGCTCGAGGTGTTCTCCTCGGGGAACAGCGGGTTCGTGATGCCCATCTCGTTCACGTACGCGTCGCCGGAGAACGACTCGAGGCTCGCATGCTGCGCCTTCCAGCCGAACCGGCCGATCCGCTTCGCGCCGGCTGCCTCGAGGACCGGCACGACGACCGCGAGCCCGCGCACGGAGGCCGGCTGCGAGTCGCGGATCGCGAGCAGCGTCTCGTTGGCGATGCTCTCGACGAAGCCGCCGCCCAGGCCGCTCGTCGAGATGCGGAAGGTGCGGATGCCGTCGGCGTCCGCGACGTGCTCGACGATCGCGGGGTCGGTCGCCCGGGAGTGGATGAGCGAGCCGCCGATCGACTCGAAGAACGTGCGGCCGTCGAGGCGGCCGGTGCGCTGGACGGTGACCTGGCTGCCGTTGCCCGTGACGACGTTCTCGTGGCACTCGGCGCAGCTGCGCCCGTTGTAGACCGGGCCGACGCCGTCGGCTGCGCCCTCGGTCTTCTCGAAGACGAAGCGCGCGTCGTTGAAGGAGCGCAGCGGCACCACGGTGTCGTTCGTGATGGTCTCGAACGCGGGGCCCTGCGGCAGGTAGCCGTTGGTCCGGTCGTCGAAGTCCGCGGGCGCCTCCGACGCGAGGCCGGGCTGCCGGCCGGCGGAGAGCTCGCGGGCGACGTCGCCGCGCATGGCGAAACGGTTCGCGCGGTCGGGCCGCGGCCGGGCCGCGGGGGCGTCGGCGGCCCGGGACGCGGGCGAGCCGAGCGCGAGGACGAGGGCGGCGAGGCCGACGACG
>JAGWVP010000298.1 GCA_018970825.1 bacterium
CATCAACAAGGACGGAGACGCTCCGATTTTCAACGTCTCCGACTACGGGCTCGTCGCCGACCTGTTCAAGGCGGTCCCGGAGATGGCGGACGAGGTGAAGAAGATCAAGGCGCACTGAAGCGCCGGGGTCCGGTGCCGGCACGGCAGGCCGCGGGCGACCCCCGCGGCCTGCTTCGTTTCGGGCACCCGATGCGGTAGAGGCGGGGCACCATGCTGAACACGAACACCGAGGACACGCGTCACATCCTTTGGAACGCCCCCGAGGCCTTCCACTGGGCGCTCGCGAACCCCTGGGGGCTCTTCCGCTTCGGGATCGCGTTCGTCCTGTTCGCGCTCTGGGGGCTGTCGATCGTCGTCCCGCTCGTCCGCTGGATGAAGATCGCGAGCATCGGCAAGGCGGAGAACCGCACCGACCAGCCGATGCGTCGACTGCGGGCGGCCCTCTTCGAGGGATTCGGACAGGGCCGAGTGGTGCGCGAGCGCTCGGGCATCATGCACCAGGTGCTGTTCGTGTCCTTCCTCGTGCTCTTCATCGGCACCTCGCTCATCACGATCGAGGAGGACACGCCGCTGCAGTTCTACTACGGCGCGTTCTACGGTCTCTACAAGCTGATGATGGACCTCGCGGGCGTGGGGCTCGTCGTCTCCTCCGCCTGGTTCCTGTGGCGGCGCTTCGTCGAGCCGACCCGCGCGCTCGCGCAGCCCGCGAAGATGGTCTCGAACTTCGAGAACGAGTCTGGGTACGGGTTCCCGCTCGTCATGCTCTTCCTGATCGGCCTGACCGGCTTCCTGCTCGAGGGCGCGCGCATCGCGACCGCGCCGCACACCTCCGACGGCTTCGCCTTCGTCGGCCCGTGGTTCGCGCGGCTCTTCCGATCGGCGGGCGCCACGCCGGCGGCCCACTACGTGGTGTGGTGGGTCCACATGGTCATCGTGCTCGGCTTCCTCTACTCGATGACCTCGACCAAGCTCCGGCACATCTTCCTCGGGCCGGTGAACCTGTTCTTCAAGAACCTCGGCGCCGGCTACGAGCGCGGGGCGCGCCTCAAGCCGATCGAGGATCTCGAGACCGCCGAGACCTACGGCGTCGAGAAGATCGAGGAATACAGCTGGAAGCAGCTGCTCGACATGGCGGCCTGCCTCGAGTGCGGGCGCTGCACGCTGAACTGCCCGACGGTCAACACCCAGAAGGCGCTCAACCCGAAGCACCTCGTCATCGAGCAGCGCGAGCACCTGCTGGCGAGAGCGCCTTCGCTCCTGCCGCAGGGCTCGTTTCTGTTCTCGCAGCTCGCGAAGTTCGGTCGCGGGTCGAACGGCTCCGTGCCGGCGACCGCCGAGGCGGTCTCGACCGACGGGCCGGAGGAGGCCGCGACCGGTGGAGACGTCGCCGACCCGCGCCCGTCGCGCGAACTGCTCGACGGATCCGGCCGCGACCAGGCCTGGCTCGCCCAGGCCGACATGATCAACGACGTCGCCACCCAGCCCGTCATCTGGGGCTGCACGACCTGCGGCTGGTGCGAGGAGGGCTGCCCGGTCGGCATCGAGCACATCCAGCGCATCGTCGACATGCGCCGCAACGACATGCTCATGCGCGGCGCGTTCCCGCAGGACCTCGCCAAGTCCTTCAAGGCGACCGAGAACCAGTCGAATCCCTGGGGGCTCGCCGCCGACGGGCGCGCCAACTGGGCCGAGGGACTCGACGTGCCGCAGATGGCGGAACTCGGCGAGGACGAGCGCGTCGAGGTGCTCTACTGGGTGGGGTGCGCCGGCTCCTTCGACGACCGCAACCAGAAGACGAGCCGCGCGCTCGTGAAGATCATGCAGGCGGCCGGGGTCAAGTTCGGCATCCTCGGCATGGAGGAAGGCTGCACCGGCGAACCCGCGCGCCGTCTCGGCAACGAGTACCTCTACTTCACGCTCGCGCAGATGAACGTCGAGACGCTGAACCGATACAAGTTCGACAAGATCGTCACGCAGTGTCCGCACTGCTTCAACACGATCAAGAACGAGTACCCGGACCTCGGCGGACGCTTCCAGGTCGTGCACACGGCGCAGTTCATCGAGGGGCTGCTCGACGCCGGGCGGATCAAGCTCGGCCGCGACTTCATGCGGAAGAAGCTCGTGCTCCACGACCCCTGCTACCTCGCCCGCCACAACAACGTGCACGAAGAGACGCGCTCGGTCCTCGACGCCATCCCCGGCATGAACCGCGAGGACGTCGGCCAGTCCCGCCGTCGGACCTTCTGCTGCGGGGCCGGCGGCGGCCAGTTCTGGAAGGAGGAGGAGCACGACACCGCGCGCATCAACGTGACGCGGGTCGAGCAGATCCTCGAGGCGAAGCCCGACACGATCGCGGTCGCCTGCCCCTTCTGCACGACCATGATCGGCGACGCGACCAAGGCGAAGGGCGTCGAGGAGGAAGTGGCCGTGAAGGACGTGGTCGAACTCGTCGCCGAGTCCCTCGCCTGAGAGCGGACGTCCCCAGCGAAGCGTCGCCCTCGCGGACCCGGTCGGGCCGCGAGGCGCGCACGCGAGCGGCGTGCCCCCGGCTCGCAGCACTCGCCTCCCTCGCCCTCGCGGCGACGCTCGGAGCCGCCTCGGCCTGCGCCCGCGACCGCACCCCCCGCGTCGTGCTCCACCCGGGCGACGGCGCGGCCCCGGTGCCGGTCGCCGTCGAACTCGCGACCACGCCCGCGGCGCGCGAGATGGGCCTCATGTACCGGGACGCCCTGCCGGCGGGGGCGGGGATGCTGTTCGTCTTCCCGGAAGCGGCGCTCCAGTCCTTCTGGATGCGGAACACGAAGATCCCGCTCGACATCGTCTACGTGGCCGACGGCGGCCGGATCGCCCGCATCGCCCGGCAGACGACGCCCTTCTCCGAGCGGCCGATCCCGAGCGGCGAGCCCGTGCGTTTCGTGCTCGAGGTTCCGGGCGGCTTCACCGAGGAGCACCGGGTCGACGAGGGCGACCGGGTCGACCTCGGCGACCTCGCGAACGCATCGTCGCGCTGAGCGGGAAGCGCCCTTCCCCGGGGCGGGGCGACGTGGTCTCTTCGAGGGGGGGCCGGGCTCCCGGGGAGGCACGAGGCATGGGCGCACCAGGAAGAAGACTCGCCGCAGAGGCGTGCCCGCTCGCGTCGCTGCTCGCGCTCGCGTCGCTGCTCGCGGGAGCGGGCGCGGCACGTGCGGGCACCTGGTCCGTCACGGACCCGGGGCAGGCACCGGTCCCGCTTCCCGCCGGGACGACCGGGGCGACCAACCTGAGCGGACTCGCCTGGATCTCGGGCGACCAGTGGATCGCGATCGCGGACAAGGGCGGCTCGGCCTACCCGCTCACGATCGCGCTCGACGCCCGCGGCCGCATCGCGAGCGCCGCGCTCGGCCCCGCGATCCCGCTCGCGAGCGCCTCGGACGCCGAGGGCATCGCCTGGGACGGCGACCGCGGCACGATCTTCGTCTCCGACGAGACCGGCCCGGCGATCCGCGAGTACGCGCTCTCGGGCGGACCCGTCCTTCAGTCGCTCGGGTTGCCGGCAGTGTTCGCACACGTGCGTCCGAACCTCTCGCTCGAGTCGCTCTCCCGCGACCCGGAGACGCAGTCGCTCTGGACCGCGAACGAGGAGGCGCTCGACGTCGACGGCCCGGTGTCGGGCTTCGTCGCCGGAACCATGGTCCGGCTGCAGCGTTTCGACTCGACCTGGTCGCCCGCGGGCCAGTGGGCCTGGCTCACCGAGCCGATCGCCGCGAACTACGGCAGCCCGGGGCGCGACGTCGAGACGAGCGGCGTGTCCGACCTGGTCGCACTGCCGGGCGGCGGGCTGCTCGTGCTCGAGCGCAGCTCGGGCGGGACCGGGCTCGTTTCCCGTCTCTTCCTCGCCGACTTTTCGGGTGCGGACGACACGAGCGCCCTCGCGGGACTCGCGGGTGCGAGCTTCGCGCCGGCCTCGAAGTCCCTGCGCTGGACGCGGAACTTCCTCTTCCAGAACTTCGAGGGAGCCGCGCTCGGCCCCGACCTGCCCGGCGGCGGTCGCGCGCTGCTCCTCGTCTCGGACGACGGAAGCGGACTCCAGCAGACCCTGCTCGCCCTCGTCGTCCACGAAGGCGTCTGCGGCGATGCGTTCGTCGACCCGCCCGAGGAGACCTGCGACGACGGCAACCTCGTGAGCGGGGACGGATGCACCTCCGCCTGCGTCGCCGAGGCCTGCGGCGACGGCGTCCGCAACCGCGGCGGGATCGAGGAGTGCGACGACGGCAACCTCGTGCCCGGGGACGGATGCGGCTCGGACTGCCGACTCGAGAAGCCGTGGCGCGCGTGCCGGGACGCGATCCGCAAGGCGGCGACGGACTACGCGAAGGCACGGCGCAAGGCGCTGCTGCACTGCCGCGACCAGCTGAATCGCGGCGCGGCCCTCGTGTCCGCCGCGGCGCCTCCCGCGCCGGTGACGGATCCCGCGGACTGCGCCGGCGAGAGCGACGCCGCGGACGCCATCGCCCGCGCGGCCGCGAAGCTCCGCGAGAAGGTCGCGGGAGGTCCCGCGCCCCGCTGCTCCGATGCC
>JAGWVP010000299.1 GCA_018970825.1 bacterium
ACGAGGTTGAGCGGCGGGACTGGCGAGCCGCCCGCCGGTCCGACCATGTCGAGGACGCCCGAGAGTGCCACGTAGTTCACGTCGTGGCCGACGTCGTTCGCGAGCGGTCCCTCCTGTCCCCAGCCGGTCATGCGTCCGTAGACGAGGCGAGGGTTGCGGGGGCACAGAGCCTCGGGGCCGATTCCGAGGCGCTCCGCGACGCCGGGGCGGAAGCCCTCGATCGCGACGTCGGCGCGTTCGGCGAGCCGCGCGACGAGGTCCGCCGCGCGCGGGTGCTTCAGGTCGATCCCGGCGCTGCGTCGGCCTCGGTCGAGCAGCGAGTACGGGTTGTAGGGGCCCTGCAGCCCGCTCCCCGCGAGCACGTGCGCCCTGCGCTCGAGACGGAGCACCTCGGCGCCCAGGTCTGCGAGGATCATGCCGGCGTGCTGGAGAGGGCCGATGTTCGGGATCTCGAGGACCCGAATCCCCGCGAGCGGCCCCTTGCGTCGGTCGTTCATCTGCCCTGCTCTCCCGTCGACTGCGGTCGTCGCGCGTTCGCGACCGGGCGGCGCGCCCCGGGCCGCCTCACCGCTGCGATAGCACGGCCACCTTCGCGACCGGGAATGTCGGACCGAGCCGGCGCTGGCGTCCCGGTCCGATCCGTGACACCTCCGCGGGCATGAGCACCGGAAAGCGAGCGGGCCTCTGGCTCATGGCGTTCCTCTACGTGCTGGCGGGCGCCATGCACTTCGTCCGGCCGGAGGTCTACCTGCCGATGATGCCGCCGTGGTTGCCGGCGCATCGCGAACTCGTCCTGCTCTCCGGCGCCGCCGAGATCCTGCTCGGGCTGCTCCTGCTGCCGGCCGCGACCCGTCGGCTCGCGGCCTGGGGCGTCATCCTCCTGCTCGTCGCCGTGTTCCCGGCCAACCTGCACGTCGCTCTCCATGACGTGCCCCTCTTCGGTGCGGAGAAGGGCGCAGGAGCCCTGAACTGGGTCCGCCTGCCGTTCCAGCTGCTGCTCGCCTGGTGGGCCTGGGCCTACGCCCGGCCGGAAGCCGACTCGAATCGCTGAGCGCGAGGAGCCCCGAGACGAAAAAGGGGGCCTTCCTTCCGGAAGGCCCCCCGTGATCGCGCGAGTCGCGGTTCGCGCGATCAGAACTTCAGGATGACGTCGACGCCGAACAGCCCGACGTTGACCGGCAGCCCCGCGGGATTGTTCGCGCTCGCGGTCTGCCCGGGGCCCCACTGGTAGCGACCTTCCGGCCGGACGGTGAGGTTCGGCAGCAGGTTCAGGTTGAAGCCGCCCGTCGCCTCGAAGTAGCTGACCGAGTTCCTCTGCCACCACTCGAAGCGGGCACCGACGCCGATCTCGTCCATGAGCGAGTAGATCAGGTAGTTCGTGATGCCGTGGGTCTGGTAGTTGCTGCCGTCGTTCGCCTCGATGGCGGTCAGATCGCTCAGCAGGATCCAGCTCAGCCGATCCTGCAGCTTCGTGTTGAGCACGATGCTGTGCGAGTAGCCCTCGCCGATCCAGCCGAGGTCGCCGGCCGTCAACAGGTAGGTCGCGGACATCCAATCCCAGGGCGTGTAGGTGAAGCCGCCGATGAAGTTGCTGCCGCCCTCGTACTGGTCGAAGCCGGTGTCCCAGCCGAGAGTGTAGCCGCCGTAGAGGGTGAACTTGTCGATGCCGCTGTAGGTGAGCAGGGCACCGGTGTGGGTGAACGGCTCGCTGTTGTACATCGTGAAGGCGTGGGTGAAGAAGAAGTTGCCGGTCGCCGGGACGACTTCGTAGCCGAGCGGCGTGTAGAAGTGGCCGAGCTTCATCGCGAAGTCCTTGTACCCCATCTCGGCGTAGGCCTGCGGGATCGCGAACCCGTAGGTCGAGCCCCGCTGGAACGTTCCCGAGAAGTCGTACTTGCCGAACTCGTTGCCGAAGGCCTGCGTGTCGGCAGCGTCGGTGCCGTACATCGCGTCGACGCGACCGCCGATCGAGAAGCCCTCGGCGGCGTCGATCTTCTTCTCGAGGTAGACCCAGCTCTGCTGGTTGCGGAACCCGTTCGGGTGCTTCTCGAAGAGGCCGTCGGAGTTGGTGTACGTGCTCTGCTCGATCCAGCCGCCGAGATCCCAGAGGGAGTCGTCGCCGAAGATCGCCTTGCCCAGGTCCCAGCCCTCCCCCTTGTTGCTCAGGGTCGAGATGACCGGAGCCTCGTAGTACCGCGGCCCGAAGTTGATCTTCTCGGCCACGGGCTCCGCCGGCGTGTCCGCCGGCTTCGGGTCCACGTCCTCGGTCTTGACCTGGACGGGCACCTCGGCCTGGCCCTGCTGCGCCCGCGCGACGGCGGGATACGTCATCGTCGCGCACGCGATCAGCGCTGCGACCCCTGCGATCGATCTCGGTCTCATGACTGGCTCCTCCCTGTCGCGGTCGGCCGGCACCGGAGGCGCGGGCCCGGTTGCGACGCAGGGGGGATCAGCAATGGGCGTGCCGATGCACGGGGCGCCCCGGAAGGGGCCGATCGGGCTGGCCGCCGCGAGATCTGCCCGTTTTCGAGGCAGACCGTGCTGACTTCGTAGTCAGATGCCCGGTCGGGAGCGCGCCCGTTCCCGCCGTCGGGGGCCCCGTCCCCCGGGATCGGCTCGGGGTGATCGGGAAAGACCCGGGCCGACGACTTCAGGGAATCGAGGCGAGTCCCCCGTAGGCCGGCTGGTCGTCCGGGGGCTGCGGGAAGCGCTCGTCGACGAAGCTCTGCCCGATCAGGATGAACATCTCGTTCTCGGTGCTCTCGCCGCCGGTGATGGCGCAGGCGTCGCACCAGCCGTCGTTCGCGCCGGGCGCCGAGTCGCACGCGCGGTCGTCGCCGAGGCCGGCGCACGCGGCGCCGACGCGACCCGCCGCGCAGGCCACGGGCTTGCAGCCGTTCATGATCTCGAGCCGGTCGGAGGAGGGCATGCGCGAGGCGCGAGTCACCGTTTCGGGGTCCGGCGAGCCGTCCTCGCCGACACCGTTGTTGTACAGCCCGCAATACTCGATCGATCGCTCCGCCGGATCGGGCGAGTCGAACTCGAGCGGCGGCTCGAAGCGCGCCTTGTTCGGGTCGTTGTAGACGGTGTTCTCGAAGATCTGCGTGCCGTCGGGGAGCTTCGCCCAGAAGCGCTTGCCGCGCTTGTGGTTGTGGGAGGTGAGCCCGAACAGCCGCGAGCCCCGCGGCATCACGTACTTCGCGCACACCGTCTGCGTCGTGAACGGCGCCGCGTTCGCCGCGAAGACGTGCGAGGGATCGAAGAACGACTGCAGCGGGAAGCGCTGGTCGGTCGCGAAGCGGAAGTTGATCCGGCCGTTCAGTTCGTGGGCCTGGTCGGAGAGGTTGAACGCGTGCGTGTTCCAGTAGGCGATGCCCCGGGTCGGGATCTGCGCGAAGACGCCGGGGTGGAGTCGCTGGAAGGCGTTCGTCGCCTGCGCACCGCCCATCTGACGGGTGACGATCGCGTAGCCCGAGCCGCGCGGACCGAAGCCGACGCAGCCGACCTTGACCTTCGGCTCGCTGCGGCAGAAGCCGCCGGTCCCGCAGGAAGCGAGATCGGTCGGCTCGCAAGTCTCGCCCGCCCGCTCGCCGCCCGCGCAGGTCCAGGCGCCGAAGGCCGGGTCGTGGATCTTCTCCGCCGGGAGGCCGGAGTCCAGGAGCACGAGGTGGTGGCTCAGCGGGTCCTGCCGAAGCTCCTGCTCGGAGTAGCGGAACAGGCGTCCCGACGGATCGAGCATCGACGGCGGAACCTGGTCGCTCACGTCGTAGTAGGTCGCGAAGCAGTATTCCTGCTCGGTTCCCGGCGGGACCTCGATCGGCGGCAGCACGAACTGCACGCCCTCGCCGGGGGCCGGAGGATCGAGTGGCTTGATCGAGATCGGCTCGACCGGCGGGAGGCAGCCGCCGAGCAGGTCCTCGGTGCCGGGCACCGTCCCGGTCTCGGGCGCGCCCGCGTAGATCCACTGGCGGAGCAGATCGAGCTCGCGCTCGGAGATCGCGGGCAGGTTCGAGGGCATGGGCGAGCCGACGATCGAGACCGTTCCCGGGCGCGTCTTCGCGGCGAGCTTCATCCACAACCAGCTGCGGTCCTTGTCTCCGGGCAGGACGCGCTTCGTCGACGGGCTCTCGGCCGAGGGAACGTCGAAGAGGTTCGCGTAGGCGGTCGCTGGCGAGAGGTCGAGCCCGCCGGCGTTCGCGCCCCCGTGGCAGAGCTTCTCGGTGCAGCCGTTTCGCGCGAGGACGGTCTCCTGGATCCCCTGCCAGGTGCTCGCGAAGGCAGGGCCGTCGCAGGACGGATCCACGACCGGCGCCGGCGCTCCACCGGAGCCGCCGCCGCAACCGGCGAGCAGGCCGAGCGCAACGGCGACGGTCGAGGCGAGCGCTCCGGCACGTGCGCCGGGCGATCGCCGCGCCTCGATACGCGCCTTGCGGGCGCCTGCCTTCGCGAGTCCGATCATCGCGCCTCCCCGGGAGGCGCGACCGAGGCGAGCCCCGCGAGCAGGAGCCCGTCGGCGGACGGCTGCGGGAACTTCTCGTCGATGTAGGCCTGCCCG
>JAGWVP010000300.1 GCA_018970825.1 bacterium
CGGGCAGCGCGTCGCCGACCTGTGCGCTCACCGGCGGCCGGGTCGGCAGGTGGCGGCGCGGCGAGAGGCCGTGCGTGAGCCAGCCGAGCGCGAGCGACACGATCCCGCCGAGCACGACCGTCGCCACGGTGTAGCCGACGGTGCGCTCGTGCGGCGCCTTCATCGTGTGAGGGAGTGCGAGGAAGAGGAGCCAGATGCTGAACAGGCCGCCGAGGATCGTGACGACGTTCCCGAGCGACCCAAACAGGTAGAACAGCCCGGCGAGCCAGACGGGCGTGTGGGCGTAGGCCGCCGTCTTCACCGCCTGCACCCGGTCCTTGGTTCCACCGTAGGCCGGTGCGAGCGCGTCGACCACGAGCGAGAACAGCCAGATCGCGAGCAGCGACACGAGCCAGGCGAAGATCGCCCAGCGAAGGCCGGTGAAGAAGCCGAGGGGTTGGCGCCCCATCCGGAAGATGCTGCCCCGGACGAAGCCCGCGAAGGGCGGGATCGCGGCGAGCAGCATGACGTAGGGATTGAAGACCTCGCCCACGCTCGACCTCTCGGCCGCGATGGCCGGCCACTCGCCGAGCGGGTCGAGAAGGACGTTGCGCGCACGTGTGATCACCCGGTCCAGGTCCATGAGTTTCCTCCGTCCGCCCGACGGGGCGACGACTCCCGGGACGATAGCGCCCCCGGCCGGTTTTGCGCCAACCGCGGCGACGGCCCGACGAGCCCCTGCCCGGCGCCGGGGGTTCGCTCCGGGCGTTCGACGGCCGACATCCGGCGGTTCGCGAGGCCCCACCACCCCTCGCGCGCCCCCGGGGCCTGCGCCGGACCGACGGCGGAGGAAGCCCGCCGCTCGCAGCGTCGAGACGCTGCGGGGGAAGGCACCGCCGGGGCGAGGCCGGCCGCCGACGGGGCGCCGACGACACCGCCGGCATCCCGACCGGGCGGGCGCACCCGTCGTCGCCCCCGCAACCCTTTCGTCGAACGGCGAAATCCGTCAGTCTTTCGCGATGATCGAAATCGACCGCGACGGCCCCGTCTTCGTTCTGCGGATGCAAAGCGGCGAGAACCGGTTCAACCCCCACTTCGTCGCGGCCTGGAACGCGGCCCTCGACGAGGTCGAGGCCTCGACCGGGGACGGTGCGCTCGTCACGGTCGGCGCGGAGGAGAAGTTCTTCTCGAACGGACTCGACCTCGAGTGGCTGACCGGGCCCGGGGCGAAGGAGGCCGGACGCTTCCTGCCGACCTTCATCCGTCTCCTGGGACGCATCTTCTCCTTCCCGCTGCCGACGGTCGCCGCGATGAACGGGCATGCGTTCGCCGGCGGCGGCATGCTCGCACTCGCCCACGACTTCCGCGTCATGCGCGCCGATCGCGGCTTCTTCTGCCTGAACGAGATCGACCTGCGCATGCCGCTCGCACCCGGGATGGCCGCGCTGATCTCCGCGCGCCTGCAGGGAGCCGTCCTGCGCGACGTCGTTCTCACGGGGCGGCGCTACGGCGGCCCCGATGCGGCCGCGGCCGGGATCGTCGACGAGGCCGCCCCCCAGGCGGAGGTGCTGGCGCGCGCGGTCGAGCGGGCCCGGGCCCTCGCGGTCAAGGACCGCTCGGCCTACGCGACGCTCAAGCGCAACCTCCACGGACCGGCCATCGCGATCATGGAGGAGGGGCGCCTCCCGTGAGCGCCGCCGCGGGCCCGCGGCGGCCGGCGGCTCTCGTGAACCGTCTCGAGGGGATCCGCCTCGCGCTCGGCCGGCGTTACACCGTGGACGACAGGCTCGCGGGGATCCGCACGCGTCTCGACGACGGACGGACCACCGTCGACGTCTACGTGCAGCCGGTCGGAGCGAGCGTCGGCTTCGCCGCGGAAAACTACCTCCACTACGGCAACCTTCGCCTCGAGGAAGGAGCGGCGGGAGTCGAGATCCACCATCGCGGCGAGCGCCGCGTCCGCGGACGACGGGTCGCGGAACTGTCGTGGACGCGCCCCCCGCTGCGCGGCGTGGACGGGGACCGCAACGTCTACCGGGAGGCGAACGTCGTCTTCGACGACCGCGTCGTCACGCTGGTCTCGCGGTCCGAGTCCTCCGACCGGCAGGCCGCGGCACTGCTCGGCGATCTCGCCGACTCGGTCGAGGAGATCCGCACCGACTCGCCGGTCCGGGTCGACGAGGTCGCGATCGACCGGTCCGACGTGCCGGTCCCCCTTCCGGAAGGGCCGGCCGCCACGCGCGAGATCCTCCGACGGGGAGGCGGCCTCGAACTCCGCATCCCGCCCGGGCGACTGCTCTGGGGCACCTACACCCCGTGGGTTCCCTTCGCGCAGGACTGGCGGGAGCGCCTCGGGCCGGTCGAGAGCGCCGCCGGACACCGCTTCGAACTCCTCATGGAGTACCAGCGCTGCGACGCCCACGCGGCCGACGTCGCCGACGCCCTCGTCCGCGCACGCGACGACGGACGCATCCTGCTGCTGAGCTTCCAGCCGTTCATGCCCGGCAGCGACGAGTTGCTGGTACCCGCCTTCATCGAGGGACGTTTCGACGAGCAGGTGCGCGAGTACGGGCGCCTCCTGCGCGAGGTCGGGGCCCCGGTCTTCGTCCGCTTCGCGAACGAGATGAACGGCGACTGGGTCGGCTGGTGCGCCTGGTGGCTCTCGAAGGACGCGGATCTCTGGATCGCGGCCTGGAAACGCTTCCGTCGCCTCCTGCTCGAGGAGGGTGCACACAACTGCATCTTCGTCTGGAATCCCCACGATCGCTCGATGCCCGACTTCCGCTGGAACTCCGCGCACGTCTACTGGCCCGGCGACGAGGAAGTCGATTGGGTCGGTCTCACCGGCTACAACAACGGCATCGGCACGCAGGGCGGCGTGTGGCGCGAGCTCGACGACATCTATCGCCCGGTCTACGACGACTACCGCGCCCGCTACCCGACGAAGCCGTTCATCATCACCGAGTTCTCCTCGCACGAGGACGGCGGGCGCAAGGACGAGTGGGTCCGTCGCGGACTGCCGAGCCTCGCGCGGAACTACCCCCAGATCCGCGCGGCGGTCTGGTGGAACGCGATCGACGACACCTGGCTCTACGAGATCGCGTCGTCGGAGGCCGCGCGCGACGCGTTCGCCGAAGCGATGCGGGACCCGCTGCTCGCGCGCAGCGCGGTGCGGCGGCTCGCCGCGGGGGAGACGACGCCGTGAAGCCCGAGTTCCCGCCGTACATGCCGCTGCCCGCGCTGGAGCCGGACACCGAGTTCTTCTGGAAGGCCGCGCGCGAGGGCCGCCTCGTCATGATGCGCTGCTCGGCCTGCGGCTGGATCGTTCACCCGGCCCGGCCCGTGTGTTCCCGCTGCCGCGGGCGCGAGCTCGCGCCGCGGGAGCTCTCCGGGCGCGGCCGCGTCGTGTCGTGGACGGTGAACCACCAGCGCTGGATGCCGGGGCTGGAGGAGCCCTACGCGATCGCGGTGGTGGAACTCGCCGAGCAGGCGAACCTGCGGCTCACGACGAACCTCGTCGACACGCCGCTCGACCGCATCCGCATCGACCTGCCGGTACGCGTGCGGTTCCGGGAAGCGAGCGAGGAGATCGGGCTCCCGGTCTTCGAGGAGGATCCCACGCCGGAGGGCGCGGCGGCCCTCGCAGCGGCGATCGAGCGCCGCGCGCCGGGCCCGGAGCCGACCACCGCGACCGAGCGCATCCTCGCGCGCCCGCCGCGGCGGGTCGCGCCCGAGGAGCGGCTCGAGCGTCGCGCGATCCTCTCGGGCGTCGGCCAGAGCAGGGTCGGGCGGCGGCTCTTCCGCAGCGACATGGACCTCACCGCCGAGGCGGCGCTGGCCGCGATCGCGGACGCGGGGCTCACGCCCGCGGACGTCGACGGCATCGCGTCGTACCCCGGCGCGATGGGCGCGGCGCCGCCCGGCTTCGCCGGTCCCGGCATCGTCGAGGTGCAGGACGCCCTCGGGCTGTCCGTGAACTGGCACCTCGCGGGCCCCGAGGGCTCGGCGCAGATCGCGCCGGTGATCGCGGCCTCGCTCGCGGTCGCAGCCGGGCTCTGCCGTCACGCGCTCGTCTACCGCACGGTGAGCGAGGCGACCGCCGCGGCGCGCGGCCCGGGCGGCGGCGGGCGGCAGGGCATCGGCGCCGGATCGCGGGCGATCGGCGGCTTCGGCGCCTGGCTCATCCCCTTCGGCGCGATGTCGGCCGCGAACTGGATCGCGACCTCCTGCGTGCGCCACATGCACGAGTTCGGCACGAAGCGCGAGCACCTGGGCGCGATCGCGATCGCCGGACGCAAGCACGCGGCGCTGAACCCGAACGCCGTCTACCGAGACCCCATGACGATGGACGACTACCTCGCCGCGCGCATGGTGTCGTGGCCCTTCGGGCTGTTCGACTGCGACGCGCCGTGCGACGGCTCGACCGCGGTGATCGTGTCGTCGGCCGACTGCGCGCGCGACCTGCCGCGGCCCGCGGTGCGCGTGAACGCGGTCGGCACCGCGATGCGCTCGCGCCCGAGCTGGGACCAGTGGGAAGACCTCTCGACGATGGCCGCGCGGGACGCGGGCGCGCAG
>JAGWVP010000301.1 GCA_018970825.1 bacterium
CGGGCACCTCAGGGGATCGGCGGACAGGGCAGGGTCGGCGCGTTCGGCAGGCCGACGAATTTCGAGGTCGTGTCGGTCTTGTCGGTGGACGCGGTGGCGCCCGAGGGCTTCGCCGGGACGCGCGCGCAGACCTCGAAGCCGAGCCCCGACGACAGCCGCACGACGACGTCGCCACCCGGGGCGCCCGCGAGTCCGAGCAGGGAGGCGCCCGAGCCGGTGAGCGACAGCACGCCGTCGCGCCAGTCGATCGACTTGATGGGGCCCAGCGCGCGCTTCGGATCGGAGTAGCGGTACGACGGCGTCGCGCCCGGCGTGCGCGTCCACAGCGACGCCGGCAGCGGGATCGTGGCACTCGCCGAGCCGTCCGCGCGGTAGATGCGCAGCGTCGCCCCGCCGCCGGAGTCGGCCTCGGCGGTCGGGTCTCCCGTGCCGAAGGCTGCGGGCACGACCACGCCGCTCGACTCGCCCCGGTAGCCTGCCGACTTGAACGTGATCTTGCGCTTCGACGGATCGATCGGCGCCTTGTCGTCGTCCGACATCACGAGCTTCGTGCCGCGGATCGAGGTCGGGGCCGGTGCCGGGACGCTCGCCGCGTTCGCGGGATCCGAGCCGCGTTCCACCTCGACGCCGTCGGGCCAGCCGTCGCCGTCCCGGTCGCCGCCCATCCGACGCCCGGAGCCCGGGGGCGCGCAGGTGAACGTCACCTCGCCGCCCGTCGCGGTGGAGAGCGCGCGCAACTCGGAGAGCTGCAACATGCCGTCCTGGTCGCGGTCGAGCTTGAAGCGCCCGTCGGCGAGTCGCCGCCCGGTGCGCTCAGCGCCGCCGATCACGGCGCGCACGACCAGGTCGCACTCGCCGGCGGCCGCACGCTGCACGAGCAGGTCGACGCGCTCGTCGACCGTCGCGTCCGCGGCCGCGGTCCGCGTGACCTGCTGGCCCACGATCGGGGCCAGGTCCGTGTCGAAGGCGAGCACGAAGGACTCGAGGTTCTGCTTGGTCTCGACGGGCAGCGGGATGAAGGCGCCCGCCGGCGACGACGCCGGCATGCGGAACACGCTCGCCGACAGGAACCGGAACAAGGTGTCGACGCTGCCGTCGTGCGAGAAGCCGAAGCCGCGGATCTGCTGGCCCTTGGCGCCATTGTTGCCGGAGTCGACGCCGTTCACCCTCGGCATGCCGAACATCCCGACCTTCGTGTAGGCGTTGCGCATGTGCGGGATCTTGAACATCTGCGTGAGCGCCTCGAAGCTCGTGTCGCCGTCGGTGCCGAAGAAGCCCTTCGAGGGGTCGAGCGTGTGGCAGCCGTTGCAGGTGCGCACGACGTCGGTCGTGACGTTCATGTAGACGTCGCGCCCCGCGGCCTGCTGGGGCGTCAGGATGTTGTCGAGCGCGCGGACCGGGTTCGGCGGGTACTTGATCGTCAGCACGAAGTCGGCGAAGGCCGACATCTGCTCCGGCGTGAGCTGGCTCTCGCGGCCCAAGAGGCCGACGAAGGCCGGGTTGAACTTCTCGAAGGCTGTCTTCTCGTCGAGCGGGTCGCCGCCCGGGTCGTTGCCGGCCGTGCGGTCGCCGCGCCAGTGCATCGGGCCCTGTCCCGCCATGCCGCGCAGGCTCTGCGTCGTCATCGGGCCCTTCATCGGGTGGAAGTCGGGATCCTGGTTCAGGTTGAACTCGACCGGGTTCGGGTTGTTCAGGAACGTCCCGTCGGGGTCGCCCAGGTCCCACGCGAGGTCGTCGAGGTCGCCGAAGACGTGGCAGGAGGAGCACGACGCCTCGCCGTTGCTGGAGGTGAGGCGCGCGTCGTAGAGGAAGCGCCTTCCCTCCACGATCTTCGCGGGTTCGGGGTTGAAGATCGGCAGGTGGGCGACCTCGGCGGCCGACGCCGTGTCGACGACCGAGATCGCGTTGTCGAAGCGGGTCAGCACGTAGAGGCGACCGCGCGCGTCGTCGAGCACGAGCCCGCTCGGCCCGCCCCCGCTCAGCTCGACGTGGTTCGAGGCCGACGGGACGAAGCTGTTCGCCTCGAGTGCCGCGCTGTCGAACCAGCCGACCTTGGACGAGCCGAAGGCCGCGATCCAGGTGCGCGAGCCGTCGGCCGACACGGCGATCCCGGCCGGCGTCGCGAGGCTCTTCTCGGCCGTGCCCGGCGGACTCGGCACCTGCGCGTAGTCGACGTGCTTGTTCAGGTCGCGCGGAAGTACGCTCGTGCCGTCGACGACGGTGACGCGCGAGCGGTGCAGACGGCTGCGCACGGTCGAGCTGCCGAAGAACTCGCCGGTGCCCTCGAAGCGCACCTCGTTCCCGGCCTCGGTGTTCGCGACGTAGAGCTTCCCGTTGACCGGGTTGACCGCCATGTCGAACAGGATCGTGCCCACGCCCGACCAGCGCCGGTCCTGGACCGGCGGGGTGGCGGTCGCGTCGATGCGGAAGACGTCGTAGTCGGGCAGCGTGAAGCGGACCGCGGGCGTCCAGTCGCGGGCGAGCTGGTCCTTCCACTTCGAGTCGGCCGGGTCGAGCTTCACGATGAGCCCGGTCTCGGGCCCGGGGATGCCCTGCCAGTTCGCGTTGGGCGCGGGCAGCCCGCCGGGCACGGTCGAGCCGAAGACCGTGCACGGCGCGGCTGCGGCGCCGCCGTTGCAGACCAGCGCCTCGGAGAGCGTCGTCGTGCGGTTGCCGGAGTGGAAGACCGCGGCGAAGACCTTCGTTCCGTCGGGCGAGACCGCGAGCGAGCGCGGCGTGTCGCCGAAGTGCGAGAGAATCGTGAGCGGCGTGCCGCCGAGAGCGGCGCCGAGGTTGCCGGTGTCGAACACCCAGACGTCCGCGCGCCCGACGCCCTCGGTCGTGAGCTGCGCATCGCCCGGGCGGTTCTGCCCGCGGTGCGCGGCGGTCACGAAGGCGCGGCTGCGGCCGGCGCCTGCGAAGACGACGTCGCGCGGCTCGTCGCCGACCAGCAGCGTGCGTACGACGCGCGGCGGGCTCGACGAGAGGTCGACGATGCTGACGCTGTCCGAGAGCAGGTTCACGACCCACGCCTCGCCGTCCGTGCGCGCGGCGACCGCGACCGGCTCGAGCCCGACCGAGACGGAGGCCTCGTGGGTCGGGTTGCCCGCCGTGTCGAGCGAGAAGACCTCGAGCTTGCCGTCGGGCGTGTTCACAGCGAGCAGGCGGTCGCGCGACGGGGTGAGCGCGACCGGCCGCACCTGGCCCGACTCGAAGTTCACGTACTCGTCGGCCGTGCGCGCTGTGGAGGCCGAGGCGAGCAGCAGCGCGAACGCGGCTGCGATTCGGACGACGTTGGGGAGGGGGTGTCTCATCGACGGTTCTCCTGAGCCCGGAGGGTGGTCGCCGCAACGAGCCAGGACCGGCGGGCTCCCCGGGCAACGGGCCCGACTATGCCGGAGGCCTCGGCCTCGGGCCATCGGGGTTCTCCCGGGGGGGCAGGGCCCGGCCGGGGTCAGTTCCCGACGACGACCCGGCGGGCGCCGCGGGCCTCGAGCCAGTCCCGCGCCCGATCGGCCAGGTCGCCGAGCAGGACGACCGCACCTTCCTCGACGGTCGCGCCGCAGCCGAGCGCCTTCTTCATGGCGCGGGCGACCTCGGGAAGGTCCGTCGCCGGCAGCCCGTCGAGCACGGTCACGGTCTTGCCGCCACGGCCCTTGCGCTCGCGCCGCAGGACGAGCTTGCCCGCGCGCGAGAGGTGGGGGAGGTCGGTGCGGGCGTCGCTCGCGGCGTCCCGGGGCCCGCGTGGCGTCTCGCCCGCCCGAGCAGCCTCCGTCCCGGCGTCGCCATCGCCCGCAGGCTCGCGCACGGCGATCCCGGCCTTCGCGAGCAGGTCGCCCAGGGAGCCCTTGCCGGCCATCGCGCCGGAACAAAGCCCGGCCGCGAACGCGAATCAAACGCATGCGCGCAGCGCCCCTCGACTCGTCCGCGCCGCGTCTTGCGCGTGGGGCACGAGCGGTGGCAGGAGGGCGACGGGCGACCTTGCCCCACCTCCAGGGAGAGCCTCCGCATGAACCGGTCCCTCGTCCTCCTCGCCACCGCAATCCTCCTCCTGCGCGCCTTCCCGACGCGTGCCGACGAGAAGGTGAAGCCGCTCGACGTGAAGCCGGGGCTCTGGGAGACGACGGTGACGATCACGGTGAAGGGCCGCCCGCCGGGCATGGACGAGGCGCTCGCGAAGATGTCGCCCGGAGAGCGTGCGCAGGTGGAAGCGAATCTTCCCAAGGGCCCGCAGAAGATGGTCTCGAAGTCCTGCATCACGAAGGAGGAGCTCGAGAAGCCCTTCGGCTTCGAGGGCGAGGAGGAGAAGTGCCGGCGCACGCTCGTCCGTGCGACCTCGAACGAGCAGGAGTTCAAGGTCGAATGCGGCGAGGGTGGCGCGACCCACGTCTCGAACGCGCACGTGGTCGCGGTCGACCCCGAGCACGTGAAGATGACGGCGACCGCCGTGAGTTCGAAGGGCGCCGACCGGATGGACGTGTCGACGACCGCCGACGCGAAGTGGATCGGCGCGGACTGCAAGGGCGAGGACTGAGCGGGCCCTCGC
>JAGWVP010000302.1 GCA_018970825.1 bacterium
CGGCCTCCTCTCGACCGCGTGAACGCCATGGCCCTCCGCATCATCGGGGAAAGGGGGGGGCCCCTGCAAGGTCGCCCGCCGAGGGGTCGCGACGACCCGGCGGGGTCCTCCCCGGGGCGGCGCTCCCGCCGGGCCGGACCCCGAGAGGGTGCCCGGGGCCGCGGGACGAGCCCGGGCGCGCCCCGGCCGGGTCAGACGATCCGCCCTGCCCTCGCGTCGGTGTAGCCGCCCTCCTCCCACACCACCTGCCCGTTCACGGCGACCCGGTCGACCCCCCGGGCATGGCGCACGTAGCGGTTCGCGTCGCCCGGGACGTCGCGGACGAAGTCCTCGCTGCCGCGATCGATCGTCGCCGGGTCGAAGATCACGAGGTCGCCGGCCTGCCCCGGCGCGAGCCGGCCGCGGCCGCGGATCCCGAAGGCGTCGGCGAGTTCGCCCGTCAGGCGATGCACCGCGCGCTCGAGCGTGAACGCGCCCGTCTCCCGCACCCAGCGCGCGAGCAACCAGCTCGTGTCGCCGGTGCCGCAGAACTGCGAGATGTGCGCGCCCGCGTCGCTCGCGCCGACGTGGATCATCGGGTGCGAGAGCAGCGCGGTCACCCCCGCCGGGTCGACGTGGAGGAAATTGCGGAACGAGAACTCCGTCTCGAGGTCCTCGGCGAGCGCCAGGTCGAGCATCGCCTCGGCGACGTCCACGCCGCGCTCGGCGGCGACCTCGACCATGCGCCGGCCCTCGAGCGCACGGTTCTCTTCGCGCGCGACGCGTCCGACGACGAAGGCCTCCGCGAAGTCGGGGATCGCGAAGCGCAGGAGCCCGAACTGGGTCACGAGGTCCGAGCGACGTGACGGGTCGGCGAAGGCCGCCCGTCGCTCGGCGAGCGGCATGCGCATCGGCTCCGCCCAGGCCGGGATGCCCAGCAGCAGGAAGGAGCTCTCCGAGAGCCGCAGGTTGATGTCGAAGGTCCGCGGCATCGACTGCCCGTAGACGCGAGCCCCGTTCGCGTTCTCCTCCTCGAGGGCGGCCAGCGAGTCCGACCACAGGCTGTTCGCCCGGGAGTGGACGATCGGTGCGATCGAGCAGGCGAGCCCGGTCGCGCGGGAGATCTCCGCCATCTCGCGGATGTTCGCGAGCTGCTCGGAGGGGTTGTAGAACACCGGCACCGTCTGGATGAGCCCGCGGCCCTCGGCGGCCATCGCGCGGCCGAGCGCCACGATCTCCGCGCGGTCGGCCCAGCGGCTCGGAACCGGCTTCATGTTCTCGTCGATGTCGACGTAGGAGGTCGAGAGCCCGGCCGCCCCGCCGCGGATCGCCTCGCCGAGCACCCGGCACATCTCGGCGACCTCGGACTCGGTCGCGGTCCGCTCCTGCGCGGCCGCCCCCATCACGTAGGCGCGCAGCGCCGAGTGCCCGACGAGCCCGGCGACGTTGATGCCGAGCCCCCGCGAGATGAACGAGAGGTACTCGGGGTAGCTCTCCCACGACCACGGCACGCCCTCGGTGAGCGCCGGCATCGGGATGTCCTCGATCTGCTTGAACATCGCGGCGAGCGGACGCACCCCCTCGGGGCGCACCGGGGCGAGCGAGAGCGAGCAGTTGCCGATCAGCACCGTGGTCACGCCGTGCTCGAGCGACGGCGTCGCGAGCCGGTCCCAGCACAGTTGCGGATCGAAGTGCGTGTGGACGTCGATGAACCCGGGCGCGACGACCTGGCCGCGCGCGTCGATCTCGCGCGCACCCGGCCCCGCCGCCGCCGCGGTCGCGGATTCGCCCGCCTCGACGACGACCCCGTCGCGCACCGCGACCCCGCCGCGGCGCTCGGGCCCGCCGGTGCCGTCGACGATGCGAGCGTTCTTCACGAAGAGCGACGAGGTGGACGAAGCGGCCATGGCGAGCAGACCTCCGGCGCGCCGCCGGGGCGCGCGATGCGTGAAAGGAACCCCTCGATGTTCCCCCGGGGAGGCCGACCTGGCAAGGCCGCCGGCCCGCGCCCGCGGGACGCGCACGGGCTCAGGCGCGAAAGGGCTGGTTTCCGAAGCGGTCGAGGTGGACGAGCTCGCCCACCGGTCGCCGGGTCGTCGGGCCGTAGCGCCCGCGCGGCCATCCCATCGGCACGACGGCGCAGGGCGAGACGTTCCAGGGGAGGCCGAGCGCCCGGCGGGCGAGGAAGTGGCTCCAGAGCGGCAGCGTGATGAGCGCGGCACCGAGCCCCGCGGACCGCGCCGCGAGGAGCAGGTTCTGCACCGCGGGGTAGATCGATCCGTAGTAGCTCGTCTGCGCCATCGCCGGCATCGGGACGGGAAACGGCAGGCGCTGGCCGCGGAGGCACGCCACCACGATCACCGGGATCTCCTCGAAGTGGTCCGCCTGCCATTCGACCGCGTCGATGATCCGCAGCATCTTGTCGTCGCCGCGCGCGAGACGCCGACCGAGCCCGCCGTAGAGCGTCCACGCCATGCGGTTCAGGCGTCCGAGCCGCCGCTTCACCCCGGCGTCGCGCACGACCACGAACTGCCAGTTCTGCGCGTTGCTGCCCGAGGGCGCCCGGATCGCGAGGTCGAGCAGGCGCAGGACGAGCGCGTCGTCGACCGGGTCGGTCTTCAGGCGCCGGATCGCGCGCTGGGTGCGCATCGCCTCCTCGATCGGCATCGAGAGGCTCGGGACGGAATCGTTCGTCGGACGGTCGGTGTCGGCCATGGTCACCTCCTCGCTCGCGGGAGCGCAAGGGGGACGTAGCGCGCGGCTTGACCCGCGGCACCGCCGGCGCTTTGGATGCCCCCCATGAGCGCCCGTGCCCGTCACGACGGCGAACCGTCCCGCACCCACCTGAACCGGCTCCGCCGGATGCTCCCGTTCCTCATGCCGACGCGGGGCGAGGCCTGGGTCCTGTTCTCGCAGGAGATCGACGCCCGACCGACCCGGGAACTCGCCGCGGAGCTCTCCCGCGAGCGGCCGACCGGCCGTCCCGCGACCCCCTTCCACCTCCTGCTGTGCGCGATCGCGCGCACCCTCCACGAGCACCCCCGGCTGAACCGCCTGCTGGCCGGCGGTCGGCACTACGACCGACGCGGCGTCTGGCTCGCCTTCAGCGGCAAGGAGCGCCTCGACTCGGACGCGCCCGTCTTCTCGCGGAAGATGGAGTTCCCCCCCGGCGAGACCGTGCAGCACTCGATCGACCGGATCTACGAGCTGCTCGAGTTCGGCCGCTCCGGCCGCGAGTCTTCGAGCGACAAGGAGGTCGACGTCCTGCTGAAGCTGCCCGCGCCGCTCCTGCGCCTCGCCGTGCGTTCCGCCCGCTGGATCGACGGCCTCGGGCTGCTGCCGCGCGCGATGACCGACGACGATCCGCTCTACGCGTCCGCCTTCGTGACGAACCTCGGCAGCGTCGGGCTCGACGCCTGCTACCACCACCTGTTCGAGCACGGCAACGCCCCGATCTTCGTCACGATGGGCCGCGTCCACCGCGCACCCTTCGTCGAGGACGACGGGCGCGTCACCTCGCGCGAGGTCTTCGAGCTCAAGTACACCTTCGACGAGCGCACCGAGGACGGCTTCTACGCGGCGCGCGCGATCGAGCGCCTGAAGCGGCTGCTCGAGAACCCGCGCGAGCTGCTCGCACCCGGCGCGGACGGCTCGCCCGTCGGCCGCGCCGACGACGCGAGCCGCGGAAGCGCCGACGCCTGACGGCCGCGACGCGAGAAGGGACGACCCGATGAACACCGCCACGACCACCGCCCCCCTTCCCCCGTCCCCGGTCGCATCCGGCGCCGCGACCCGGGCCGCTCTCCCCGACGGCCCGGGCCGCTGGATCGTCCAGGGCCGCGTCGTCGAGATGCCGGTGGTCGTGCGCGACGCGTCGTCGGCCGCGGTCACCTGGCTCGTGCCGTCGGCCCCGGCCCGCCGCCTCGTCCCGCGGGGGCTCGAGGTCGTCGAGGTGCTCCCGGGACGCACGCTCTTCAGCCTCGCCGCGATCGACTACCGGGACAACGACCTCGGCGACTACGGCGAGGTCTCGATGGCCTTCTTCGTCCGACGGTCTGGCGAGCGGGCCACGCTTCCGGTTCCGTGGCTCGGCGACGCGGTCGACTTCCTGCGCGGCGGGCTCGCGACCTGGATCTGGAAGCTGCCGGTCGACCAGTCGTTCACCTGCGACGCGGGCAGCGGCATCTGGGGCTTTCCGAAGAGCGTCGAGCGCATCGAGTTCGAAGACGCGGACGGGCGGCGGACCTGCCGCCTCGACATGGACGGACACCGGGTCCTGTCGCTCTCGGTACCGCGCGGCGGCACGCGCACGCTGCCCGACGCCCCGATGACGACCTTCACCGAGATCGACGGCCGGCTTCACCGCACGACGTTCACGTCGGGGTCCTCCGAGGTCGGCTTCTCGCTCGGCGGCGCGACACTCGAGCTCGGCTCCCACCCGATCGCGGACGACCTGCGCTCGCTCGGACTGCCGCGGCGAGCGCTGCTGTGCGTGTGGATGGGTCGCCAGCACGCGCGCTTCGACGCCCCGGTCCCCGCCTGACGCGGCCG
>JAGWVP010000303.1 GCA_018970825.1 bacterium
AGCTTCGAGCATCGAGGGCGGACCGCAGGCGTTCGAGGCGGGCTTCGTGCAGGTTCCGGATCGGGAAGCGGTCGCCGGAGCTCATGTTGACGACGCGGCCGCCTTCGAGGTCGACGCGCAGCCGGGCTCCCGTGTGGACGACGAGCGCCTCGTTCACCTGCACGGCGGGCAGGCCCGCGCGATCGGCCGCCTCCTGGAAGGCCGGGTCGATCGAGTGCGCGACGACGGCGGCGATTCCCGCCGCGCGGAGAGCGTCGACGGCTTGCGATGCGCGGACGCCTCGACCGAAGTCGCCGCCTCCGACCAGGAAGTCCCCGGGGCGGATGCGACCCGCGAGCCCGGGATCGACCGAAGCGAGGATCCCTTGTTCCCCGGCTGCGCCCGGGGCGGGCGGCAGGATCAAGTCGGCGGGGACGTCGAGCCCGAGCGTCCACGCCGAGCCGACCAGGATCGGCAGGCGCTCGGCGGGCGATGCGCCGGGATCGGCCCGTTCGCGGTCGGCCATGCCCCTCCTATCGCGGACGAGGGGTCCGAACGCTAGGAGCACCGCTCATGCGCATCCTCGTGGCAAACGACGACGGCATCCTCGCCCCCGGGATCGCGGCGCTCGCCGACGCGCTCGCGCCTGTCGCGGAAATCGACGTCGTGGCACCCATGTCGGGCCAGAGCGGAGCGGCGCACGCCATCACGTTCATGACCCCGCTCATCACGGAGCGGGTCTCGCTCGGCGGCCGCGCGTTCGGCTGGGGAATCGACGGCAGCCCGGCGGATTGCGTGAAGGTCGGCGTGCACGAGCTCTGCACCGAGAGGCCCGACCTCGTGGTCTCGGGCATCAATGCCGGCTCGAACCTGGGCGTCGACGTGATCTACTCGGGAACCGTCGCGGCCGCCGTCGAGGCCGCGTTCATCGGGATCCCGTCGATCGCGTTCTCGCTCGAGGCAGGCGGCGGTTTCGACTTCGCCGGCGCCGGGCGGCACGCCCGGGACATCGTCCTTCGCGCGGTCGAGCTCGGGATCAGCCCGGGCATGGTGCTGAACGTGAACATCCCGCGGCTCGACCGCGGCGAGCCGCGCGGAGTACGCGTCGTTCCGCAGAGCACCGCGCCGTGGACCGACAGCTACGATCGCAGGACGGACCCCCGCGGACGGACGTACTTCTGGCTCGGCGACGCCGGCGGCCGGGCGGCCGAGGACCGTCCCGACACCGACCTGATGGCGCTTCGCGCCGGCTTCGTCACGATCACGCCCCTCCAGTACGACCTGACGCAGTACGCCCAACTCGCGCACCTGCAGTCCCGCTGGTCCGCGGGAGGGTCGGGCCCGGTGCGCGACTGACGCGAGCGTCGGGCGCCGGCCTCGTGCGGATCGCCGCGCGGGGCAAGCCCGAATTGCCGATCGCGGGTCGCATGGTACCTCCTCCCGCCATGTCGATTCCGGCCGTGAGGGGCTTCCACGACGCGCTGCCCGAGGCGGCGCGCGTGCTCGGCCGGATCGAGCGTACGGCGGCCGACGTGCTCGAGCGCCACGGCTTCTCGGAGGTCCGCCTGCCGATCGTCGAGCGCACGGAGCTCTTCGCGCGTTCGATCGGCGAGACGACCGACATCGTCGAGAAGGAAATGTACACCTTCCCCGACCGGGACGGTACCCTGCTGACGCTTCGTCCCGAGGGCACGGCTCCGCTCGCGCGGGCCTTCGTCGAGCACCACCTCGACCAGCGCGACCAGGTCTCGCGCCTCTACTACGTCGGCCCGATGTTCCGTCACGAGCGACCGCAGAAGGGCCGCCTGCGGCAGTTCCACCAGGTCGGTGCGGAGCTGATCGGTCGCGAGGACCCTCTCGCGGACGCCGAGACGCTCGCCTGCCTGGTCGACGTCCTCGACGCGGTCGGCATCCCGGGGCCGCGCCTGCTGGTCGGCTCGCTCGGCGACGAGGCCTGTCGACCCGCGTACCGCGAGGAGCTGCGGGCGTTCGGGGAAGGGCGTGCGGAGCGCCTGTGCGGCAATTGCCGACGCAGGCTCGAGAAGAACCCCCTGCGCATCCTCGACTGCAAGGAGGAGGGCTGTCGCGAGGCGACGGCCGATGCGCCGGCGCTGGTCGACCGACTGTGCGAACCGTGCGGCGCCCACTTCGCGCAGGTGCGGTCGCTGCTCGACGCCCAGGGGGTCGCCTGGGAGCTCGACCGCAGGCTCGTGCGGGGGCTCGACTACTACGTACGGACGACGTTCGAGGTCACGGCGGAAGGTCTCGGCGCGCAGGGCGCGATCGGGGCCGGCGGGCGTTACGACGGCCTGCTCGCCCAGATCGGCGGTCCGGCGACCTCGGGCATCGGTTTCGCGTTCGGCGTCGAGCGGCTCCGGATCGCCCTCGAGGCGGCCGACCCCGGACTCGAGGATCGACTCTCGGCTGCGGCCTCGCCCGCCGTGTTCGTGATGCCGATCGGAGCGGCGGCCGAGGCCGACGCCCTCCGGATCGCCCGCCGCCTGCGCGCGCAGGGACTCCGGGTCGAACTCGGCGGGGGGCGCAGCGTGAAGAGCCAGATGCGAAGGGCCGACAAGCTCGGGGCCGCGCGTGTCCTGCTGATCGGCGAGGAGGAGATCGCCGCGAGGCGGGCGACGCTGCGCGACATGCGGGCGAAGCAGGACCAGAGGCTCGCGGTGGACATGGACCTGGAGGGGGCGGCTCTCGTCGCCGCCGTGGGGGGGACACGATGACGACCGAGGAGACGACCCAGATCGCGACCGAGCCGCTCGGCGACTGGCGGCGCGACACGAACTGCGGCGGGCCGCGCCTCGAGCACGTCGGTCGGGAAGTGACCGCGATGGGATGGGTCGCGACCCGCCGCGACCACGGCGGCATCGTGTTCATCGACTTGCGCGACCGGACCGGGATCCTCCAGGTCGTCTTCGATCCCGACGACAGTCCCGACGCGCACCGGCGAGCCCACGGGCTCCGCAGCGAGTGGGTGATCGCGGTTCGCGGGCGCATCGCCGCGCGTCCCGCGGAGACCGTGAATCCGGACCTGCCGACCGGGCAAGTCGAGCTCCGCGTGTCCGAGTTGCGCGTGCTCGGCTCCTCGCGGGCCCTCCCGTTCGCCCTCGACGACGAGGACCAGACCAACGAGAACGTCCGGTTGAAGCACCGCTATCTCGACCTGCGGCGGCCGCGCCTCACCCACAACCTGCTCTCTCGCCACCGCGCGACCTCGGCGGTTCGGCGCTACCTCGACGAGCAGGGTTTCGTCGAGCTCGAGACGCCGATCCTGACCCGCTCGACCCCCGAGGGGGCGCGAGACTACCTCGTGCCGAGTCGCGTCAACCCCGGCTCGGTGTACGCGCTTCCGCAGTCGCCGCAGATCTTCAAGCAGATCCTCATGGTCGCGGGCTTCGAGCGCTACTACCAGGTCTGCCGCTGCTTTCGCGACGAGGACCTGCGCGCCGACCGCCAGCCGGAATTCACGCAGGTCGACCTCGAGATGTCGTTCGTCGGCCAGGAGGACGTGCTCCGTCTCACCGAGGGGCTGCTCGTCGCCGGTGCCTCGGCGATCGGTGCACCGGTGCCCGAGACGCCGTTCCCGCGGATGACCTACCACGAGGCCACGACCCGCTTCGGCACCGACCGCCCGGACACCCGCTTCGGCCTCGAGCTCGTCGAGCTCTCCGACCTGATGCGGGAGAGCAAGGCGCGGATCCTCGCCGAGGTCGTCGCCCGAGGGGGGATCGTCTCCGGAATCGTCGCGGACGACGGCGCACGTCTCTCCCGGCGCGAGCTCGACGAGCTGGTCGCATGGGTGCAGACGCTCGGGGCGGGCGGTCTCGCCTGGATCCGGGCCAACGAGGACGGCTGGCAGTCGCCGCTCGCGAAGTTCTTCGACGAGGGCGAGCGCGAACGGGTCTGCGAGCGTACCGGGCTCCGCACGGGCGGGGTCCTCTTCCTCGTCGCCGGACCGCGCAAGCACGCGCAGTCGGTTCTCGGCCAGCTGCGGCTCCGGCTCGCGCAGATGCTCGGGAAGATCCCCGAGGGCCGCTGGAACTACCTGTGGGTGACCGAGTTCCCGCTCCTCGAGGAGAACGCCGAGGCGAAGCGGCTGGTCGCCGTCCACCACCCGTTCACCTCCCCGTTCGAGGAGGACCTCGACAAGCTCGAGACCGAGCCGGAGTCGGTGCGCGCTCTCGCCTACGACGTCGTGCTGAACGGCACCGAGCTCGGCGGCGGCAGCATCCGGATCCATCGCCCCGAGGTGCAGGCGCGCGTCTTCAGGGCCCTCGGAATCGATCCGCAGCAGCAGCGGGACCAGTTCGGCTTCCTGCTCGACGCGCTCTCATTCGGCGCGCCTCCGCACGGCGGTCTCGCGCTGGGACTCGATCGCTTGTGCATGCTGTGGCTCGGCGAGAACTCGATCCGGGACGTGATCGCGTTCCCGAAGACGCAGCGGGCGGCCGACCCGATGAGCGACGCGCCGGCCCCGCCGGCCCCGGGCCAGCTCCGCGAACTGGGGCTGCGTCCGGTCTGACC
>JAGWVP010000304.1 GCA_018970825.1 bacterium
GGAGGACGGGTCGAGGGCACCCGGGCTCGTCCCGCCCGGGGCGCAGAGCCCCCGCTGCACGCGCAGGAACGCCGCGCCGAGGACGACCGCCGCGAGCACGTTGCCGGCCGCGATCGTCGCGAAGACCGCGCGCTCGCCGAGACCGAGCCAGCGCGTGCAGGCGATCGCGGTCGCGAGGACGAGCGGAACCCGGGTCGCCATGACCGCGAGCGGGGCGGTGGCACGGCCGAGCCCCTGGAAGGCGAAGGCCAGCACCATCGACACGCCGACGAAGGGGTAGGAGGGCCCGACCAGCGTGAAGTAGCTCTCGCCGACCGCGAGGATCCCCGGGTCCGAGGTGAAGAGCGAGGTCCAGAGAGACGGTCGCCACCACAGGAGCGCGGCCGGCAGGGCGAGAAGGGCCGCGATCAGCGAGGTCGCGGCATGCACGTACTCGACGGCGCGGTCGGGGCGACCCGCGCCCGTCGCGAGTCCGACCAGCGTCAACACGGCCGAGGCGACCCCGAAGACGACCGACAGGAGCAGGAAGTCGAGCCTCGTGCCGAGCCCGTAGGCGGCGAGGTCCGAGGTGCCGAGCCGCGCGACGACCCCGGTCAGCACCATGATCCCGACGTAGTTGATCGTCGTCGAGAGCGAGGCCGGCACGCCGACGCGCAGGATCTCGCGCAGCGTGTCGCGCGAGGGGCGTCGCGGCCACGGGCGGGGATGCACGAGCCCGCGTCCGCCGAGGACGTGCATCGCACGCGGCACCGTCGCGAGTCCCTGGCTCGCGATCGTCGCGATCGCGGCGCCGGGCAGCCCGAGCCCCGCGCCGAACACGAGCAGCGGCGTGACCGCCATCTGGAGCAGGAGGGACGCGGTCGACCAGATCGCGGGCACCCTCACGTTGCCCTCGCCGCGCAGGATCGCGTCGAACATGCCCGAGAGGAAGGTGACGGTCGCGCCGCCGAAGACGATGCGGGCGAACGGCACGGCGCGGTCCAGCACCGCCCCGCCGCCTCCCATCCACCCGAAGACGGTTCGGGCCGCCGCGAGCATGAGCCCCGCGAAGGCGAGCCCGACGACCACCGAGAGGGCGAGCCCGTGCTCGGCCGCGGAGTCGGCGGCGGCCTCGTCGCCCGCCCCGAGCGCGCGCGCGATCGCCGAGGCGGACCCGCCGCCGATGCCGCTGTTCATCGCGGTGATCGCGACCAGGGAGAGCGGAAAGACGAGCGACACGGCCGCGATCGAGTCGGGTCCGAGCCGGCTCACGTACCAGGTGTAGAGCACGTTCGAGAGCGCCGCGACGAGCATGACGAGAGTCGTCGGGGCGGCGAGGCGAGCCACGGCCCTCAGCGGCGGCAGCGAGAGCAGACTCGCCTGCGTCGTCGGGATGCTCGACGCTCCGCGTCTCGCGGCTCCGGCGGCGGGGACGTCCACCCGTGGAGCGTCGCGGTCGGCCGACCGGGTCGCAAGGGCCGGGAACCGCGCGGTAGTGGTATCGGCACATCGACTGCATTATGACCGTGGCCACGGGTGTGCGCCGACGCGCGTACCTTCGCCTGCGGAGGACCATCGACATGATCAGGAAACTGTTGCTCGGGCTGCTCGCCCTCGGCGCCCTCGTCGCCGCCTCCTTCGTCGTGCTCTTCCGCGGCGGGCACCCGGAGACCGCCGGGACGGCGACCGCCGTCCGCGTTCCGGCCGAGGTGCTGGCCGCTCGATCCGGCGCGGACAAGGCGACCGCGTCGAAGCTGGCCTCCTCGGGCGCCGGCGCGACGGCGGCCCCGGAGGCGGCACCGTCGAAGCAGATCCTGTTCGGAGACCTGCACGTCCACACGACCTTTTCGGCGGACGCGTTCCAGCGAACCCTGCCGTTGCTGCAGGGCGAGGGCGCGCACCCGCCGGCCGATGCCTGCGACTACGCCCGCTTCTGCTCGGGGCTCGACTTCTGGAGCATCACCGACCATGCGGAGGGACTGTCCCCGCGGTTGTGGAAGGAGACGAGGGACTCGATCCGCCAGTGCAACGCGCTCGCGGGAGATCCGAAGAACCCCGACGCGGTCGCCTTCCTCGGCTGGGAGTGGACGCAGGTCGGAACGACGCCGGAGAACCACTACGGCCACAAGAACGTGATCTTCCGCGACCTCGACGAGGGCAAGGTGCCCACGCGTCCGATCGCCGCCGCGGGCACGGCGCTCACCGTGCTGAAGAACGAGACCCCGCTCTGGCAGCGCCTGAAGTTCGTCCTCGCCGACCTCCCGAATCGCCAGCGCTACCTCGACTTCGGCGAGTTCCAGCGCGAGGTGCGCGAGACCGACCTGTGCCCGGCGGGCGTCGACGTCCGGAAGCTTCCGGTCGAGTGCCAGGAGAGCGCGGCGACGCCGCGCGAACTCTTCGAGAAGCTCTCGCAGTGGGGCTTCGAGACGTTGGTCATCCCGCACGGGACGACCTGGGGCTTCTACACGCCGGCCGGCGTCACGCTCGACAAGCAGCTCACCGCGGCGCAGGACGATCCCGACAAGCAGCGCCTGATCGAGGTCTACTCGGGGCACGGCAACTCCGAGGAGTTTCGCCCGTTCCGTGAGATCGCCTACGACGAGAAGGGCGAGGCGACGTGCCCCGCGCCGACGCGCGACTACCTGCCGTGCTGCTGGCAGGCCGGCGAGCTCATCCGCGAGCGCTGCGGCGACGCCCCGAAGGAGGAGTGCGAGCGCCGGGTGAAGGAGGCTCGCCGCAACCACCTGCTGGCCGGGCCGACCGGCTACATCACCGTGCCCGGCTCGCGTCCCGAGGAGTGGAAGGACTGCGGGCAGTGCAAGGACTGCTTCCTGCCGACCTTCCAACTGCGGCCGGGCGACTCGGTGCAGTACGGCCTCGCGATCGGCAACTTCGACCAGCCGGGCACGCCCCGGCGCTTCCGCTGGGGCATGATCGGGTCGAGCGACAACCACTCGGCACGGCCCGGCACCGGCTACAAGGAGTACGATCGCCACCGCATGACGGAGGTCACCGGGGCGCCGAGCGAGGCCCTGCACGAACGTCTCGCCGGAAAGCCCGAGCCGCGCACGCCCGAATCGCAGCGCTTCGACCCGACCCGGCGCGACCTCCAGTTCTTCCAACTCGTCGACTTCGAGCGCCAGGCGTCGTTCTTCCTGACGGGTGGTCTCGTCGCGGTGCACTCGGAAGGGCGCGACCGCGACTCGATCTGGAACTCGCTCGAGCGTCGCGAGGTCTACGCGACGAGCGGTGACCGCATCCTGCTCTGGTTCGACCTGCTGAACGGCCCCGACGGCCGGGCGCCGATGGGCTCGGAGGCGAAGGTCGGAGAGACGCCGCGCTTCCGCGTGCGCGCGGCGGGCTCCTTCAAGCAGAAGCCCGGCTGCCCGGACTTCACGCGGCAGTCGCTCCCGGCCGACCGCCTCGAGTACCTCTGTCGCGGCGAGTGCTACAACCCGAGCGACGAGCGGCGCAGGATCAGCCGCATCGAGGTCGTGCGCATTCGCCCGCAGGTGACGAAGGGCGAGCCGGTCGCCCCGCTGATCCAGGACCCGTGGAAGAAGATCGACTGCCCGGACGACGCCTCGGGCTGCGTGGTCGAGTTCGAGGACCCGGACTTCGTGCCGGGATCGCGCGAGGTGACGTACTACGTGCGCGCGATCCAGGAGCCGACGCCGGCCGTGAACGGCAAGGGACTGCGGTGCGACTACGACGAGAACGGCAACTGCGTGCAGGCGCGTCCCTGCTTCGGGGACTACCGCACGGCCTGGGACGACGACTGCCTGTCGCCGGTCGAGGAGCGCGCGTGGTCGTCGCCGATCTTCCTCGTGCCGGGACCGGCACCGGCCGTGCCTGCGCGGTCCGCGCCGTCGCAGCCGTCGTCGCCGCCCGCGGGGGACGGCGCACCGGGACTCGCCCCGGCCGCCGCGCCGGCAGGTGCGGCGGCGCCCGGTCCTGCGGAGGCGCGCGCCCGGGCGACGGTCGGGTCGGCGGGCTGAGGCCGCCGACCCCGGGGTCGGAGTCGGCCGCGGGATGTCCCCACGAGCCGCGCGACTGCCGTCGCGCGGCTCGGACTCGCCTCGCGTCAGGACCTCGCCTCGACGAACACCGGCGACGTCCAGGCGCGCTCCTGCTGCGTGCGCTTCACCGACGGATCGCTGCACGCGGCCGGACGTTCGGCGGCCGGCAGGCGGTTGCAGGTCCACGCACTCCAGCGGCAGGTCGGATTCTCCAGCACGCGCGCGTAGTAGAAGGCACGCTCGCGCGGATCCCAGTCGGGGTCCGTCCAGACGGCGCAGAGCGAGTCGGCGCCGGGGCCGCTCGTCTCGCAGGTCGCCTCGTCGACGCTCGCGCCGTTGGCGGCGTCGCCCGCGACGTCGAACACCTGCTCGTGCGGCTGCCCGTCCTCGCGGTCGATCCAGCCCTTCACGACCTGGATGCGCTGGAGCGGCGTGCCCGGGCGATCCGGCGTGCCGGCGTCGCGCAGCGCGCTCACGAGGATGCGCGGCGGCGCGTCGGTCGCC
>JAGWVP010000305.1 GCA_018970825.1 bacterium
CCGAAGGACGATGCGCGCGCCCATCGCGCGGAGAGCGTCGATCGCACCGGTGCGGGTCGGGTTCACGCACACGTCGCGCACCACCACCCGGGAGCCCGGCACGACCGAGCCGGCGACGAGCCAGAACGCGGCGGCGCTCGGATCGCCGGGCACGTCGACCTCGGCCCCGTGGAGCCGCTGCGGCCCGAACACGGCGACCTCGTTCGGCCCCCGCCGCTCGACCCGCCCGCCGAACGCCGGCAGCAGCCGCTCGGTGTGATCGCGCGAGAGAGCCGGCTCCCGGACGACGGTCTCGCCCGCGGCCTGGAGCCCGGCGAGGACGAGCGCCGTCTTCACCTGCGCACTCGCGACCGGGAGGTCGAACGCCGCCGGCTCGAGACGCCTCCCCCGGACCTCGATCGGAGGCCGGCCGTCCTCGCTCCCGAAGGCCGCCCCCATGCGCCCGAGAGGTTCCGTCACGCGCCGCATCGGGCGCTTGCGCAGGGAGGCGTCGCCGTCGAGTCGCGAGACGAACGGCCTGCCCGCGAGAACGCCCGCGAGCAGGCGCATCGTCGTGCCCGAGTTGCCGCAGTCGAGCGTGACCGAGGGCTCCTGCAGGCCCTCGAACCCGCGGCCCTCGACCCGCACCGTCCCGCCCTCGCGCTCGATCGCGACGCCGAGCGACCGGAGCACGCGGATCGTGGACGCGTTGTCCTCGCCGCCGCCGACCCCGCGGACCACGGTCGTCCCGTGGGCGATCGCGCCGAACAGGATCGCCCGGTGGGCGATCGACTTGTCGCCCGGCACGCGCACGTCGCCCGCGAGCGGCCCCGCGGCCGGCTCGACCAGCACCGACGCGCCCGGCGAACCCGAGCCGCCGCGCGTCCCGAGGCCCCCGGCGAGCGAGGCGGCGTCGAGCGAGCGGCGCACGGACCGGGCCCGCTCGACGAGACGCTCGAGCGACGCCGGGTCGGAGCGCGCCGCGCGCTCGATCTCGTCGATCCGCGCGCGGACGCGTCCGAGGGCGAGCGACAGCGAGGGCGCGTTCGTCGAGAGCACGTCGCGCCAGGTCTCGGGCGAACTCGCGGCGACCCTCGTCGCGCTCCGGAACGAGGGACCCGCGAACGGCAGGGCGTCGATCCCGTCGCGGGCCGCGGTGTCTCCCGCCTCGATCGCGAGAGCGAACGCGAGCACGTGCGGCACGTGGCTCGTGAGCGCGAGGACCGCGTCGTGCTCCGCGGGCGACATGACGACCACCTCCATGCCGACCGCCTCCCAGAGGGCACGGACCCGCGCGAGCGCGTCCGGGTCGGTCGACGCGACCGGGGTCAGCACGCAGCGCGCTCCCCGGAACAGGTCCGCATCGGCTGCCGCCGCGCCCGAGTCCTCGGTGCCCGCGATCGGGTGACCGCCGACGAACCGGATGGCCGGTCCGAGCGAGGACACGGCGTCCACGATCGGCGCCTTCACGCTGCCGGCGTCGGTCACGACCGCGCCCGGAGCGAGCCAGGGTGCCACCGCAGCCGCCGTCGCGCCCAGAAGGGAGACCGGCGTCGCCAGCAGGACCAGGTCCGACCCGGCGAGCACCGACGGCTCGGTTCCCGCGCGGTCGACGATGCCCCGCGCGAGCGCGACGTCGAGGTTCGCGCGCGTCCTCCCGAAGCCGACCGTCTCGCGGGCGAGGCCGGCCCGCCGGGCCGCGAGCGCGAGCGATCCGCCGATGAGCCCGACCCCGGCGATGCCGAGTCGCTCGATCACGGACGGTCGCCCGCCGTGGACGAGGCCGCGCGCGCCTTCACGCCGAGCGCGCTTCCGCGTAGGCGCCGAGGACCTTGAACAGGATGCTCTCGCGTTCCATCGAGGCGAGCGCGCGGCGGACGCGTGCGCCCTCGATCGCGCCGCGCAGGTCGACGAAGAAGAGGTACTCCCACGAGCGCCCGCGCATCGGGCGCGACTCGAGCTTGCAGAGGTCGACCCGGGCACGGGCGAGCGGTTCGAGTGCCCGGTAGAGGGCACCGGGTCGGTTGCGCACGGAGAACAGCACGGACATCTTGTCGGCACCCGCCTCGGTCGGCGCGTCCGCGGGTGCGAGCACGACGAAGCGGGTCACGTTGTTCGCGGCGTCCTGGATGTCCTCGGCGAGCACCCGGAGCCCGTAGCGCCGGGCCGCGTCCCGCGACGCGATCGCCGCGGTGCTCGGGGAGCGCGCCGCGCGCGCGGCCGCCGCCGCGTTGCTCGCGACCTCGATCGCCGGCACGTCGGGCAGGCGACGGGCGAGCCACTCGCGGCACTGCGCGAGCGACTGCGGGTGCGAGACGATCCGGCGGATGCGGTCGAGCCCGGGCGTGCGGGCGAGCAGCGCCTGCCGGACCGCGAGCCCGCGCTCGGCGACGATGCGCAGCGGCGACGAGACGAGCGCGTCGAGGGTGGGGCCCACCATGCCCTCGGTCGAATTCTCGATCGGCACGATCCCGAGTTGCGCCCGGCCCCGCTCGACGGCCGCGAACACCTCGGGGATCGAGGCGACCGGGACGAGCTTCGCGGCGCTGCCGAACTGCGCGCGGGCGGCACGCTCCGAGAAGGTTCCCTCCGGCCCCAGGTAGGCGATCGAGGGCGAGCCCTGGAGGGCGCGCGAAGCCGAGAGGATCTCGCCGAAGATCGCCCTCACCGCGTCGGCGGAGAGCGGCCCCTCGGCCCCGGACGCGAGCCGCTCGAGGCGGTCGAGCTGCTCGTGCTCGCGCAACGGGCGGTAGACCGCACCCCCGCTGCGACGCTTCGCCCGCAGCACGTCCTCGACGACCCGGAAGCGCTCGACGAGCAGGCCCAGGATCGAGGAGTCGATGCGGTCGATCCGCGATCGGAGCCGGACGAGCGACTCTCGGTCGCGAGCCGGCCGTGGCGCGGTGGGCCGCGCCGGCCTCGTCGACGGGGTCGCCACGACCGCCGTCGCTAGCACACCCGCTCGGGCTCGACCAAGACCGCGAGCTCCGAGCCGCCGAGACGCCGAAGCCGCTCGTCCCGACGCGCGCGGAGATCCTCCGCGGAAAGCGACGAGAGTTCCGCGAGCGCCCGGTCGATCTCCCGGCCGAGCGCCTGGACCGCGGCGTCCGGGTCGCGGTGCGCGCCGCCGTCGGGCTCCGGCACGACGACGTCGGCGATGCCGAGGCGCAGCAGGTCGTCCGCTCCCATGCGCAGGGACTCGGCCGCACGCGCGACGCCCTCGGGCGTGCGCGTGCGGTCGAGGATCGACGCACACCCCTCGGGCGTGATCACCGAGAGGCATCCGTTCTCGAGCGCGAGCAGCCGGTCGGCGACGGCGAACGCGAGCGCGCCACCGCTGCCGCCCTCGCCGAGGATCGCCCCGACGACCGGGACGGGCACGCCCGCGAGGGCCGCGAGGCAGCCCGAGATCGACTCGGCGATTCCCCGCTCCTCGCTCTCGGTCCCGGGCCACGCCCCCTGCGTGTCGACGATCGTCAGGATCGGCAGGCCCATCCGGCCGGCGAGGTCGAACACGCGTTGCGCCTTGCGGAAGCCCTCGGGCCTGGCCATGCCGAAATTCCGCCGCACGCGGTCGCCGGGGTCGCGGCCCCGCTGGTGCCCCACGACCGCGATCGGCCGGCCGGCGCGGCGGGCGAGTCCCGCCACGACCGCCGGGTCGTCGCCGAAGCAGCGGTCCCCGTGGAGCTCGACGAAATCGGTGCACAGGACGCGCGCCGCCTCGATCGCCGTCGGTCGATCCGGGTGGCGGGCGAGCGCGAGCCTCTGCCAGGCGCCGAGCGAGCGCGTGATCGCCCGGGCCGCGACCGCGATCTCGCGGTCGAGAAGTGCGACCGCCGCGTCGTCGCCCCCGAGTGCGGCCGCCTCGCGGCGACGGTCGAGATCGCGCAGCGGCTCCTCGAAGTCGAGGTAGCTACGCGGCATGGCGACCGTCTCCGAAGGCCTCCGCCGCACGCCGCTCGAACTCGGCGTCGGCCCGTTCGGGATCGAGCCAGCATGCGCCCGCGAGGCCCCGGAACCACGTCCTCTGGCGCTTCGCGTAGCGCCGGGTCGCGAGGGTCGCCGCGGCCACCGCCTCGTCGAGGCCGAGGCGCCCCGCGAGCACGAGACCGGCCTCGCGGTACCCGATCGAGCCGAGGGCAGCGCCGTCCGGCGACGCCCCGGCCGCGAGCGCGGCGTGGGTCTCCTCGAGGATCCCGCCCGCGAACATCGCGGCGGTCCGCTCGGCGATGCGCCGGTCGAGCTCCGCGACCGGCGGCGAGAGGACGGCGACGACCGGTTCGAACGGCGGCTCCGCCGCCCGGTGCTCCGCCTGCCACGCCGAGAGCGGCCGGCCGGTGAGCCGAAGCACCTCGATCGCGCGCACGAGGCGCGCGTGATCGGCCGGAGCGATGCGCCGCGCCGCCTCGGGATCCCCGGACTCGAGCTCGGCACGCAGCGCCGACGCGTCGGCGCGGGCCGCCCGGCGGAGTTCGTCGCGCAGCACCGGGTCGGCAGGCGGCGCGGCGCAGAGCCCTTCGG
>JAGWVP010000306.1 GCA_018970825.1 bacterium
GCTGATCATCGTGACGGAGTGGAACGAGTTCCGCCGGCCGGACTTCGCGCGGATGAAGAAGGCGCTCAAGGCTCCGGTCATCTTCGACGGGCGCAACCTCTACGAGCCCCAGGAAATGGACGCCGCGGGATTCACCTACTTCTCGATGGGGCGGCCCGCGGTCCGCAAGGAGGCCGGCAAGTGAGGATCCTCATCACCGGCGGTGCGGGCTTCATCGGCTCGCACCTCGCCGACCGGCTCATCGGCGAGGGGCACTCGGTCATCGCGATCGACAACCTCGCGACCGGGCACACCCGCAACGTCGAGCACCTCGCCGGCCACGAGCGGTTCAAGTTCATCAAGCACGACGTGACGGAGTACATGTACATCGAGGGGCCGGTGGACGTGATCCTCCACCTCGCGTCCCTGCCGAGCCCGGTCGACTACCTGCGCAAGCCGATTCCGACGCTGAAGGTCGGCGCGCTCGGGACCCACAAGGCTCTCGGGCTCGCGCGGGCGAAGGGGGCGCGCTTCCTGCTGGCCTCGACGTCCGAGGTCTACGGCGACCCGCTCGTTCACCCCCAGCCGGAGTCCTACTGGGGCAACGTGAACCCGGTCGGCCCGCGCGGCGTCTACGACGAGTCGAAGCGGTTCGCGGAGGCGATCACGATGGCCTATCACCGCTACCACGGCCTGGATACGCGCATCTTCCGCATCTTCAACACCTACGGGCCGCGCATGCGGCCGGACGACGGCCGGGTGGTGACGAACTTCATCGCGCAGGCCCTGCGCGGCGAGCCGCTCACGGTCTACGACGACGGTTCCCGCACGCGGAGCTTCTGCTTCGTGAGCGACCTCGTCGACGGGATCGTCGGGCTCATGCACTCGCGCTACACCGACCCGGTGAACCTCGGGAACCCCAAGGAGATGAAGATCCTCGAGTTCGCCGAGGCCGTGCAGCGGCTCGTCGGGGGCGCGAGCCGGATCCAGTTCGTCGCTCCGACCGACGAGCGGACCAAGGACGACCCGCAGGTCCGGCGGCCCGACATCGCGGTCGCGCGCCGCGAACTCGGGTGGGAGCCGCGCATCTCGCTCGACGAGGGGCTGTCCCGGACGATCGAGTACTTCCGCGGCCGGCAGGCCGCGGGCGGGCTGTGAGGGAGCGATGAAGATCGTCGTCACGGGCGGTGCGGGTTTCATCGGATCGCACGTCGCCGACGCCTGCGTGGCGGCGGGCCACCAGGTCGTCGTGCTCGACGACCTGTCGAGCGGCAAGCGGCACCAGGTGCCGACGGGTGCGACGTTCCACCAGGTGGACATCCAGGACCCGGCGGTGCGGGAGATCTTCGCCCGGGAGCGACCGGAGGTGCTGATCCACCACGCGGCGCAGATGGACGTGCGACGCTCGGTCGCCGACCCGGCATTCGACGCCCGCGTCAACGTGCTCGGGCTGATCAACCTGCTCGAAGCCGGTCGGTCCGCGGGACTTCGGCGCGTCCTCTTCGCCTCGTCGGGCGGTGCCGCCTACGGCGAGCAGGAGGAGTTTCCCGCCTCCGAGAGCCACCCGACGGTTCCGGTGAGTCCCTACGGCACCAGCAAGCGGGCGGGGGAACTCTACCTCTCCTGCTACCACGCCATGTACGGCACGGAGTGGGTCGCGATGCGTTATGCGAACGTCTACGGCCCGCGCCAGGACCCCCACGGCGAGGCCGGCGTGGTCGCGATCTTCAGCGAGAAACTGCTCGCCGGCGAGGAGCCGACGATCAACGGCGACGGCAAGCAGACCCGCGACTACGTCTTCGTCGGGGACCTCGTCCGTGCCAACATGGCGCTCGTCGGGAGCGGGTATTGCGGCCCGATGAACTTCGGGACCGGCGTCGAGACGGACGTCAACGCGCTCTTCGGGCACCTCTGCAGGGCCTGCGGGGTCTCGGTCCCCGAACGGCACGGACCGGCGAAGCCCGGGGAGCAGCGCCGCAGCGTCATCTCGCCGAAGCTCGCGGGCGAGGTCCTCGGCTGGCGCCCCGAGGTCGATCTCGCGGACGGGCTCTCGCGGACGGTCGAGTTCTTCCGCTCCCGGCGCGCAGGCTGACGGCGGCCCGGCGGGGCAGGGAGGCGGCGGCTGGCCTCCTCTGGTAGGCTCCGGGACTCACCGATGGACACCCGCCGGATCCGGAACTTCTCGATCATCGCGCACATCGACCACGGGAAGTCGACGCTCGCCGATCGCCTGCTCGAGCGCACGGGTGCGGTCGAGGCCCGCCAGATGCAGGCCCAGCTGCTCGACGACATGGACCTCGAGCGAGAGCGTGGCATCACGATCAAGGCCCGCTCGGTCCGGCTGCTCTACCGCGCGAAGGACGGCGTCGAGTACGTCCTGAACCTGATCGACACGCCGGGGCACGTCGACTTCTCCTACGAGGTTTCGAGGAGTCTCGCGGCCTGCGAAGGAGCGATCCTCGTGGTCGACGCGGCGCAAGGCGTGGAGGCCCAGACGCTCGCGAACGTCTACCTGGCGCTCGACGCGAACCTCGAGATCGTCCCGGTGCTGAACAAGATCGACCTCCCGTCGGCCGATCCCGACCGGGTCCGCCGGCAGATCGAGGAGATCATCGGTCTCGATGCCTCGGACGCCGTGCTCGCGAGCGCGAAGCAGGGGATCGGCACCGACGACATCCTCGAGCGGATCGTGACCCGGATCCCGCCCCCCGGGGGCGAGGCCGGCGAGCCGCTCCAGGCGCTGATCTTCGACTCCTGGTTCGATCCCTACCACGGCGCCGTCGTGCTCGTCCGGGTGATGAACGGGGTGGTCCGCAAGGGGGAGAAGATCCGGCTCATGGCGGTCGGCCGCGACTACGAGGTGACGCGCGTCGCGGTGCTCGCTCCGTCGACCCGGGAGGTCGCGGAACTCGGCCCGGGCGAGGTCGGGGTCCTCTCTGCGTCGATCAAGGAGATCGCCCACGCGAAGATCGGCGACACCGTCACGCACGCGCAGCGCCCCGCGGAAGCACCGCTGCCCGGCTTCAAGGCGGTGAAGCCGATGGTCTTCGCGGGGCTCTACCCGGCCGACACCGGGCAGTACGAGGCGCTCCGTGCGGCCGTGGAGAAGCTCAAGCTGAACGACTCGTCCTTCAGCTACGAGCCGGAGAGCTCGATCGCGCTCGGATTCGGTTTCCGCTGCGGCTTTCTCGGCTTGCTGCACATGGAGATCGTCCAGGAGCGGCTGGAGCGCGAATTCGGGCTGAACCTGATCACGACGGCTCCGACCGTGGCCTACCGGGTGACCATGACCACCGGCGAGGTGCTGATGATCGAGAGCCCGACGAAGCTCCCGCCCGCGCAGAACGTGGCGCTCGTCGAGGAGCCCGTCATCCGGGCGACGATCCACCTGCCCTCGGAGTATCTCGGCGGCATCCTGAAGCTCTGCGAGGACAAGCGGGGTCGCCAGCGCGACATCCGCTACCTCGGCGAGAATCGCGTCATGCTCGTCTACGAACTCCCGCTGAACGAGGTCGTCGTCGACTTCTACGATCGCCTGAAGTCGGTCTCGAAGGGCTACGCCTCGCTCGACTACGAGTTCGAACAATTCGCCGCGAGCGACCTCGTGAAGCTCGACATCCGGATCAACGGGGACGTGGTCGACGCGCTCTCGCTCATCGTGCACCGCGAGCGGTCCTACATGAGGGGCCGCGACCTCGCCGCCAAGATGCGCGAGCTCATCCCCCGGCAGATGTTCGAGATCGTCATCCAGGCGTCGATCGGGTCCAAGGTGATCGCGCGCGAAACGGTGAAGGCGATGCGCAAGAACGTCACCGCGAAGTGCTACGGGGGCGACATCAGCCGCAAGCGCAAGCTCCTCGAGGCCCAGAAGGAAGGCAAGAAGCGGATGAAGCAGGTGGGCCGCGTCGAGATCCCGCAGGAGGCGTTCCTCGCGGTCCTGAAGGTGGACCAGTGAGGGGCGGGGAGGCGGGGCCGTCGGACCGGCCGGGGGGGGCGGCGCCGGCGAAGTCGGTGCTGCGGGAGTACGCGGAGGCTCTGGCGGTCGCCTTGGCGCTCGCGATGTTCATCCGCACCTTCTTCGTCCAGGCCTTCAAGATCCCCTCGGGTTCGATGCTTCCGACCCTCCAGATCGGCGATCACCTGCTGGTGAACAAGCTCCTCTACGGGATCCGGATCCCGGTCCGGGGCACCCGCTACCTGGGCTGGTTCAAGCCGGAGCGCGGCGACGTGATCGTGTTCGTGTACCCGGAGGACCGGGACAAGGATTTCATCAAGCGGGTCGTGGGGATTCCGGGGGACACCATCGAGATCCGCCACAAGATCCTGTATCGGAACGGCGAGAAGATCGACGAGCCGTGGGCCTGGCGGTCCGAGCCGGAGGGACCCGCGCCGCGGGACAATTTCGGCCCGGTGACCGTGCCGGAAGGCCAGGTGTTCGTCATGGGCGACAATCGCGACCACAGTTTCGACTCGCGCTTCTGGGGCTTCGTCCCCTACGAGGACATCAAGGGGAAGGCCTT
>JAGWVP010000307.1 GCA_018970825.1 bacterium
GAGGCCCGCGCGCCGGAGACGGCGGCCGCGAGCGGGAGCGAATGCGAAGTTGCTTGGCATCGACCTTTCCCCCGGCGAACGGCTTCCCATTCTCCACGCCATCGCGCTCCGGGGCAAGGCAGGAAGCGCTTGCCCGGGCCGTCGACCGAAGCGCCCCGGGAGCCCCGCCGGCGAGGGGCGGGAGGCGTGCAGTCCGCGCCGCAGGGCGCTACACGCTGGCCGTGGTGACCCGCTCCAGCCGCCCGGCGGTCGCGGAGACGCTCGGAGCCCCCGGTCGCGGCGCCGGTTCGGACCTGCTGCTGGGGTTGCTCGCCGGGGTGCTCGCGGCCTGGGCCGCGATCGCCGCCGGGGGGCTCACGACCCGCTGGCTCGTGTACTTCGTCGCGGCCGCGGTGCTCGGCGCGGCCGTCGTGCTCACGACCGACCGCGAGCGCTTCCTCTCCGCGCTGTTCCTGCTGAGCCTGCAGGTCGGGGCGGCCTACCGCATCGGCTACGGCAAGGCGGGGACCGACGGCATCGCGATCCCGGTCTGCTTCGTCACGGCCTCGCTGCTGATCGCGTGGTGGGCCGCGACCGGCGAGTTGTCGCGCAAGGGCGGCGTGCGGTGGTTCGGGTCGCTCGGCGTCCCGATCGTCGTCATGTTCACGATGAGCTTCCTGTCGCTGATCTTCACGACCGAGCGCTTCGCGGGACTCGCGATGATCGCGAACGACGTCGAACTCTACGCGATGTTCTGGATCGCGATCAACCTCGTCCGTTCCGACGAGGACCTCGACCGCGTCGTCCGGCTGCTGTTCGTGACGCTCGCCATGCAGTCGGTCGTCTACTACCTCGAGAGCGCGCTCGCCCGGACGTTCACGCCCGAGGGCGACATCATCCCGCTCTCGCCCACGATTCCCCGGCCCGGCGGCACGGTCGCGACGAACCCGGCCGGCTTCGCGAGCTTCGTGATCCCGCTCATCATCATCGCGCTCGCCCGCTTCTCGCTCGCGAAGCCCGGCAAGCGGCTCTGGCTCGGCGTGGTCGCGGCGATGGGTACGGTGGCGGTGGGTCTCACCTTCACTCGCGCGGCGTGGGGCGGTCTCGCGATGGCGCTCACGATCTTCTTCGCGGTGGGGTCCCGGCGCGGCATGGTGAGCAGGAGCAGCGTCGCGGCCGTCGCCGCGGCCGTCGTCGTCGCTGCCGCGGCCTTCGGTCCGGGGATGTACCGCCGGCACGTCGAGGAGCAGAGTTTCGACACCGCGGGACAGACGCGCTGGGGCCTCATCCTGATCGCGTTCCGGGTGATCGCGGCGCACCCGCTCGTCGGCGTCGGCGCGGGGGCCTACGGCCAGGTCTACAAGCAGTACGTTCCCTACTGGCTGCCCAACCAGTGGATGTTCACGGTCCACAACGAGTACGTGCTGCGGGCCGCGGAGACCGGGATCCTCGGCGGAGCGGCCCTCGTCCTCCTCCTCGTGCTCGGGCTGCGCCAGGCGTGGCGGCTCACCGCGGCGCCGGGCTTCGCGACCCGCACGACCGCTCTCGGCTGGGGCTCGGGCCTCTTCTACCTCGCCTGGCAGATGCTCTGGGTGCCGTGGCGCGGGTTCGAGTACAACGCGCTCTTCTGGCTCTTCCTCGGCCTCATGGAAGCCGCGGCCCTCTTCCCCGAGAATCGCGGCAGGACCCGCACCTCCCCCGCCGTCGCCCCATGAAGGTCGCCCACGTCGTCTGCCCCGACGGGATGTACGGGGCGGAGCGGTGGATCCTGATGCTGGGACGACACCTGTCCCGGCGCGGCGTCCCGCTCGTCCTCGTCACGATCGGCGACTCCGAGGGCGCGCGCGACGTGCACCGGCGCTTCGAGGCGACCGGAGTGCCCTCGGTGCGCCTGCCCTTCGACGCGAAGCTGAGCCCGGGCGCGATCGCGGGCCTGCGCCGCGTCGTGCGCGAGCACGGCGTCGACGTGCTCCATACCCACGAGTTCAAGTCCGACGTCTTCGGCTGGATCGCGACCCGCGGGCAGGCGGTGAAGGTCGTGAGCACGCCGCACGGCTGGTCGTCCGGCGAGGGGCTCCGCATCGCCGCCTACGAGGTGATCGACCGGGCGTTCCTGCGCGGCTTCGACGGCCTCTACCCGCTCAGCCGGTCGCTCGAGGCGGACCTGCTCGCCCGCGGCTATCCCCGCGATCGCGTGCGGCTCGTCGAGAACGCGGTCGACGACGAGCCCTTCGAGGAGTGCTGGCGCGCGCGCGAGGCCGCGGGTTTTCCCGCCTCGGGCCGCGTCGTCTTCGTCGGCCGGGTGCTCGAGCCCAAGGGCGTCCTCGAACTCGCCGACGCCGCCGCCCGCCTGCGCGACCGGCCCGGATTCCGTCTCGTGATCGCGGGGCGCGGAGCGGCGGAGGGCGCGCTCCGTGCGCGCGTCGACGAGCTCGGGATCGGCGCGCGCGTCGAGTTCGCGGGCTACGTGGAGGACGTCCCGTCGCTCCTGCGAGGGGCCGACGCGATCGTCCTGCCGTCGCACAGCGAGGGGATGCCGCGGGTCCTGATGGAAGCCGCCGCCGCCGGGGTCGCGATCGTCGGCACGGACATCCCGGGCATCCGCGACCTGGTCGCGAACGGCGAGAGCGGGCTGCTCGTGCCGGTGCGCGACCCGTCCGCGCTCGCCGACGCGGTCGGGCGCGTGCTCTCGGACGACGCGCTCCGCGCGGGGCTCGCGCGCGCCGCCCGGGCCCGGCTCCTCGAGCGCCACACCGGTGCACGGCTCGCCCGCGACTTCGAGGCGGCCTACGCCGCCCTCTGCTAGAGCCCGGCGCGCGATGGAACCGCTCGCGACGTCGGGCCCGCGCTCCGCTGCGCCGGCCCCGGGACCCGCCGCCGGCGTGCCCGCCCCCGGCCCGCGGCGAGGCGGGACCGTGCTGCTGAGCTGGGACCCGGTCTGCCAGCGCAGCGACTCGATCTCGGCCGAGACCGGGGTCCCGCTCGAGACGATCCACTACCTCCTCTACCGGCGGCCGTGGATCGCGCCGCTCAAGTACGTCCTGCAGGCGGCGGCGACGCTCGGCTGGCTCGCGCGCCGTCGTCCGGGGCTCGTGGTCGTGACGAGCCCGCCCCCGTTCGCGGCCCTGGTCGTGCGCGCATGGTGCGCGATCTCCGGCGCCCGCTACGCGATCGACGCGCACACGGGCATCTTCCTCGAGCCCAAGTGGCGCCCCTTTCTTCCGCTGTCGCGCTGGCTCTCGCGGGGCGCCGCCACGACCATCGTGACCAACGACGCCCTGCGGGAGACGGTCGAGTCGTGGGGCGCGCGCGGCTTCGTCCTGCCGGACCCGTTGCCCGACCTGCCCCCGGAGCGCGAGCGCTTCCCGCTCGACGAGTCGAAGACGAACGTCGCCGCGGTGTTCTCCTTCTACGAGGACGAGCCGGTCGACGAAATGCTCGCGGTCGCGAAGCTCCCGCCCGACATGCACGTCTGGGTGACCGGCGACAGCAGCCGCGTGCCCGAGCGCCGGAGGGCCGCGCTCTCGCCGCAGGTCACCCTGACCGGGTTCCTCTCTCGGGCGGCCTACGATTCCCTGCTCTCGCGCTGCGACGCGGTCGTCGTGCTGTGCACGCGTCCGCACACCCTGCTCTGCGGCGCGTACGAGGCGGTCGCGGCCCACAAGCCGCTCGTCACCTCGGAGTCCGAGGCCATGCGTCACCACTTCCGCAAGGGAGTCGTCTGGACCGGCAACTCGACCGGGGAGATCGAGGCCGCGCTGCACGAGGTCGTAGCGCGCCGCGACGAGCTCGCCGCCGAGATGAGCGAGGCCGACCGGGAGATGCGGCTCGACTGGCAGCGCACCTGCGACCGCCTGCTCGACGAACTCGCGCGGGTCGGCGTCGGTCGCTCCGACCTGCCGGTGCCGCGCTGGAGGCGGTCGTGACCCGGTCCGACCGCACCCGGCGCCGCCGGCGGATCCGCCTCGCGCTCGCGACGGCGGCCATCGCGGCCGCGGTGGCGTGGATCGCGCGCGCGCCGCTGCTCGCGGCCCTCGGCGGCGCGGTCGTCGCCGAGGACGAGCCGATGCACGCCGACGTCGCGGTCGCTTCGCTCGCCGACGCCCGGGTCACGGCCTTCGAGGCGGCACGCCTCTGGCGCGACGGATGGGTCCGCCGGGTCGTCGTCTTCACCTGGTGGGACTCGAAGCTCGACCGCACGCTGCGCGAGCTCGGCGTCCCGGTCCTCACCCCCGGCGAAGCCTCGGTCGCGATCCTCGAGCGGCTCGGCGTGCCGGCGGACGCGATCGAGGTGCGGGACGATCCCGTGAACGGCACCGGTGCGGAGATCACGGCGCTCGCGGCCCTCGCGCGCGAGCGGGGATTGCGCGGGGTCGTCTACGTGACGGCGCGCAGTCACTCGGCGCGCGCCCGCTGGATGCTCGGACGCGCCCTCGACCCCGGCACGGCTCTCGCGGTGCGCACCCCCCGCGAGGACGCGTTCGATCCGGGGAACTGGTGGCGGACGCGCGACGACG
>JAGWVP010000308.1 GCA_018970825.1 bacterium
CGCCGAAGCCGACCCGGACGAGGGCCAGCCGCCGCTCAAGGTGAAGTTCACCTCGACCATCGAGGACGCGACCGGCGCGGTCTCCTGCGAGTGGGACTTCGGCGACGGCTCGGCCAAGTCGACCGAAATGAATCCCACCCACACCTACGAGAAGGTCGGAGACTACGTCGCGACGCTCCGGTGCAAGGACTCCAAGGGGATCGAGGGCGAGACCGAGATCGACGTGACCGCGTACGTCGACGAGTGAGACGGCGGGGGCGCGCCGCGCGAGTCGGCGCGCCCCTACCCGATCGCCCGCAGCGCGCGGGCGACGCCCTGCCCCACGCGTTCGATCGATCGCGACTCGCGCAGCAGCGCGTTGTTGATCTCGAGCTCGACGTAGTCGATGCCGCCGCCGTGCCCGTGTCGGCGGGCCGAGTAGATCAGGCCTGCGAGGCCCGAGTAGGGCTCGTTGTAGCGCACCCGCCAGCCCTCCCTGCGAAGCGCCGCGCCGAGGCGGTAGGCGAGACCGCGGTGGCGATCGAACAGCACGCCGACGTCGAGTCGACGCTCGACTCCGCCCATGACCGGCGTGAAGCTGTGGATCGAGAGCAGGCGAGGATGGCGCCCGTGACGCAATTCCCGCTCGATCGCCCGTTCGACCGCGCGGTGGTAGGGCGCATGGAAGAGGTCGACGCGCCGCGCGCGCTCCGCCCGGGAGACGCGTGCGTTGCCCGGGACCCGAACGCCGTCGCTCTCGGCGAGAACCAGGCTCGGGTCGGAGGGGTCTCGGTTGCAGTCGACCAGGAGACGCGACCAGCGCGAGGCCACGGCCGGGGCGCCGCCGAGTTCGCGGGCGACGACCCGCTGCAGGGCGCGCGCGCCCGGGTCCCAGCCGATGTGGTCGCGCAGCGCCGAGCGCGGAAGCCCGAGCGAGCGGTACTCCCGCGGCACGGCGCAGCTCGCGTGCTCGCAGGTGAGAATCCACACCCGCTCGCCCGCCCGCGGCACTCGGCTCACGACGCGAGGTGCTTGTCGAAGAACGAGAGCAGCTTGCGCCAGGAGTCCTGCGCCGCGGCTTCGTGGTAGGAGGATCGCTCGTCGCAGAAGAAGCCGTGGTCGGCGCCGGGATAGACGATCACCCGGGCCTCCTTGCCGAGCTTCTCGAGTCGCTCCTTCACGAGCGCCACCTCCTCTGGCGGAACGAAGGCGTCCGCATCCCCGTAGAAGATGAGCAGCGGCGCGCGGATCCCGGCCGCGTCCTCGATCGGGGCATGGGGCGTCCTCTCGCTCGGCATCCGCACCTGCCCGATCCCGCCGCCGTAGAACGATGCCGCGGCCGCGACCGGCAGGTGGCAGGCCGCGAGGAACGAGATCCGGCCTCCCATGCAGAAGCCGGTGATGCCGATCCGCCCCTTGCGCACCCCGGGCCGGGATTCGATCCAGTCCATGACGGCACGGACGTCGGCGACGATCTTCCGGTCGTCGAGTTGCGACATGAGGCCGATCGCCTTGGGCAGCTCGTGGTAGCCGGCGACGCGGTCGGGCGATCGGTAGTACACGTCGGGGGCGACAACGACGTAGCCCTCGCGGGCGATCCGCTCGGCGACCGACTTCACGTGGTCGTTCAGCCCGAAGGCCTCCATCACGACGATCACCCCGGGGAAGGGCCCGTCTCCCTCCGGACGCACGGCAAAGGCCGGCATCGGCCCGTCCGGAGCGGGGATTTCGACCATCTCGGCCTTCGCATTCATGGCTCGTTCCTCCATCCCGAGGGCTGTCCCTCTGCTTGTTTGACAGGCCCTCGACCCGCCGCGTATCCGTAAAACGGCTTTTGCAAACGACCTCGGCCGTTCAGCCGGGCCGGCCCGGGAGTCCTCGGTACCATGGTACGCCGCGAGAAGACCAACTACGTCATCCAGTCGGTCGCGCATGCGCTCGACGTGATCGAACAGTTCACCGGCGAGACCGAGGAACTCGGCGTCACCGATCTCTCGAAGCGTCTCAAGCTCCACAAGAACAACGTCTTCCGCCTGCTCGCGACGCTCGAATCCCGCGGTTACATCGAGCAGAACAAGGCCACCGACAACTACCGTCTCGGCATCCGCTGCCTCCAGGTCGGCCAGATCTACGTGAGCCAGACAGGACTGCTGCGACAGGCCGGGCCCATCATGGAGCAGCTTTCCCGGGCCTGCCGGGAGACCGTCTACGTGAGCCTGTTCCGCCGCGGGGCGGTCGTGCCCCTGCAGTCGGTCGAGGCCGACCAGCCGGTGCGGGTCGTGTCCCTGCTCGGGCAGGCCCTGCCGCTCCACTGCACGGCGGCCGGCAAGGTGCACCTCGCGTTCGAGTCCGAGGAGGAGATGAAGAACGGCCTCCCCGACTCTCTCGCCCGTCACACGGAGAAGACGATCGTGAAGCGGGGCGAGTTGATCGCCGACCTGAAGGCGACCGCCGAGCGGGGCTTCGCCGTCGACTCGGGGGAGTACCTGAGGGACCTCCGCTCCGTCGCGGTCCCGATCCGGGACTACACGCGGGCCGTGGTGGGAAGCCTCTCGATCACGGCCCCCGAGTACCGCCTGCCGATGGATCGACTCGAGAAGGAGGTCGCCCCTGCCGCCCTCGGAGCGGGACGCGACCTCTCGGCCCGGCTCGGCTACGACGGCTGACGTCGGCCGAGCCGCGGCCCGCACGGCCCCTCATCCTGCGCAGAAAACCCGCTCATGACGCGGACTTCCGCGCGGCGCGGCGGCTTTGACGGGGCGCGTCGCCGTGTTAATCCCGTCACGTTTGCCCTGCGGGTCGTCTCCGGCCGCTACGGCCGGTCGGACGGGTCCGTCCACTTCTGACACGGAGGAGAGTCCGGCGTGAAGATCCTGGTTCCCATCAAGCGGGTGCCCGACCCGCAGACCAACATCGTGGTCAAGCCCGACGGCTCCGGCATCGTGACGGACAACGTGAAGTTCGTCATCAACCCCTTCTGCGAGATCGCCCTCGAAGAGGCCCTCCGCATCAAGGAGCAGCAGGGCGGGGCCGAGGTGGTGCTCGTCTCGATCGGCCCCAAGGTCACCCAGGAGCAGCTCCGTACCGGGCTCGCGATGGGCGCCGACCGGGCGATGCTCGTGGTCGCCGAGGAGGATCTCGACCCGGCGACGGCCGCGGCGGTCCTGAAGAAGATCGTCGAGACCGAGTCCCCCGACCTCGTCATGGCGGGCAAGCAGTCGATCGACGACGACGCGAACCAGGTCGGCCAGATCCTCGCCTCCTCGCTCGACTGGCCGCAGGCGACCTTCGCCTCCAAGGTGGAGTTCTCGGCCGACAAGAAGGAAGTGACCGTGACCCGCGAGGTCGACGGCGGACTCGAGCAGGTGGCCTTCGCCCTGCCCGGCATCATCACGACGGACCTGCGGCTCAACGAGCCCCGCTACGCGTCGCTGCCGGGCATCATGAAGGCTCGCAAGAAGGAACTGAAGGAGATCCCGCTCGCGGACTACGGCGTCGCCGGGGCCGCCCGGGTGAAGACCCACAAGATGGCCCCGCCGCCCAAGCGCTCGGCCGGTCGCAAGGTCGAGACGGTGCAGGAGCTGGTCGGACTGCTCCACACCGAGGCGAAGCTCATCTGACCCGCCCGCGCGGGACCCCAGGGAGAAGACGATGGCCAAGGTTCTGATCTTCATCGAACACGCTCACGGCAAGCTGCCGAAGACCTCGCTCGTCGCGATCGCAGCGGGCCTCGAGATCGCCAGGAAGCACGGGCTCGACACCGCGGCCGTGGTGCTCGGCAAGGGAGTCGACGGGGTCGCGGCGGACGTCGCGGCGCACGGCGTCGGCAAGGTGATCGCGATCGACGACGCGAAGCTCGAGCACTACGTCGCCGACGTCTACGCGAAGGCCGTCGCGGGCTGTGCCAAGCAGCTCGGGTCGACCTGGGTCGTCGGCGCCGCCACCGCGGCGGGCAAGGATTTCTTCCCGCGCGTCGCCCAGATCCTCGACGCCGGCATGGCGAGCGACGTGACGGGCCTGAACGACGACGGTTCGATCGTGCGTCCCACCTATGCCGGCAACGTGATGTCGACGGTCTCGATCGAGAGCCCGGTCAAGGTCGTCACCGTGCGCGGCACCGCCTTCGACCCGGCGCCGAAGGGCGCCTCGGCGGCCGCCGTCGAGAAGGCCGCGCTGCCGGCCGACGTCGCGGGGAAGATGCGCTTCGTCTCCTTCAACGAGACCAAGAGCGACCGTCCGGCGCTCACCGACGCGGCGATCGTCGTGTCGGGCGGCCGCGGCCTCAAGTCGGGCGAGAACTTCACGACCGTCCTCGAGCCGCTCGTCGACGTGCTCGGCGCCGCCATGGGCGCCTCGCGCGCGGCGGTCGACGCGGGCTTCGTGCCCAACGACCTCCAGGTCGGCCAGACCGGCAAGGTCGTGGCGCCCCAGCTCTACGTGGCGGTCGGCATCTCCGGCGCGATCCAGCATCTCGCCGGGATGAAGGACTCGAAGGTCATCGTCGCCATCAACAAGGA
>JAGWVP010000309.1 GCA_018970825.1 bacterium
GGGGAGCGGCCCGATCCAGGCGAAGGCGCCCGGGAGCCCCACGGCCGTGAGCGAGCCGAGCCGGACGAGGCCGGGGTCCTGCGCCGGCAGGACCCCGGAACTCCGCGCCTCGAGGTAGCGCAGCGCGACCGGGAGGACGAGGGTCGCGGCGAGCGCCGCGACGGCCGCGGCCTCGAACCAGGCCCGGATCCGCCAAGCCGGCTTCGCGTCGGCCGACCAGAGGACGGCCGCCCACAGCGGCACGGCGAGGAAGGCGTAGTAGCCGAGGTAGAAGCAGGCGAGCGCCTGGAGAGCGAGGGCGGCGGCCGTGCCGGCCACGCCCGTCGCGCGGCGACCGCGAGCGCAGACCGCGGCAGCCGCCATCGCGAGCGGTGCCCACTGGAAGCCGAGATACTGCGGTTGGGCCGCGAGCCCGTCGCCCAGGCCCAGCCGGTTGATGCGGCCCGGTTCGAGCGCGACCGCGGCGGCCGCGAGGGCCGCGACCCAGGGCGCACCGCCGCAGACGCGCGCGAGCAGGTAGACGGCGAGCGCGGTCCCGGCGAGTCCCCAGGCGACCTGCGCGAGCAGCACGGCGGGAGCGCCTCCCGAGAGACGCCACGCCGTCGCGGTGACGGGCAACTGGGCGAGCATCGTCTCGGACCCCGCCAGGACGTTGCGCGCGGGAAAGTAGACGTTGCCGTCGAACAGCCCCGCGCCGGGCACCTGGATCGCGCGCGCGGTCCAGGCGAGGATCCAGGCGTTCAGGTCGCGGTCCGCGTTGTCCATCGACGCGGTCGCGCCGACGTAGCGCGGCATCGCCTGCGGGCTCCACGACAGCGGGCGAAGGAGCGCCGCCGCCGACAGGATCGCCGCGGCGATCGCGAGAAACGCCTCGCGGCCGTGGCGGCGCACGATGCCCCGCGCGCCGCCCTCAGGCGGCCCGCGCCTCGACCCGCCGCCGCGCCACCGCGATCGCCGAGAGACCGAAGGGAAGCCCCATCCGCCGCTCCATGCGGTAGACCGGCACGAGCATGTCCGCGACCCGTGCCTGCAGGCCCGGAACCGCGCGACGCTTGAGGACGCGCCCGTTCAGGTACCACCCCGCGGTCGAGGTCGCGTTCACGTAGGTCTCGCTCTCGACCTCGAGGCCCGCCTCGTTCATGAGGCGCGACATCTCGCCGCGTCCGTACCGCCGGTGGTGACCGACGGCCTCGTCCATGGTGCCGAACAGGCGCGGGTGCGCCGGCACGAGCACGATCAGGCGGCCGCCGGGCTCGAGCACCGAGGCGAGCCGCGCGATCGCGCCGCGGTCGTCGGCGACGTGCTCGAGGACGTTCAGGCAGACGACCGTGTCGAAGCGACGCGCACGCAGCGCCTCGGGGAGATCCCCCTCGAGGTCGAGCCGCGACACCTCGACGTTCGGCGAGTGCTCGAAGCGGTGGCCGAGCTGGTGGACGTATTGCGCGTCGTAGTCGGTCGCGAGCACGGTGTCGCGGTCGGCGAGGAAGGCCGTCATCGTCCCGGTGCCGGCTCCCACCTCGAGCACGCGCTGCCCGATCTTCGGGCGGATCGTCTCGAACAGGAAGGCGTTGTAGCGGTCGAGCGCCGACATCCGGCGCAGCGTCGCGTGGAGCGGGTCGTCGACCTCCCGGTCGTCGACCACCGCGCAGCGCACCATCGTCCAGACCGCCGAGACCGCGTCCTTCCAGCCGATCTTCTTGCCCTCGGCGTAGGAGCGCCCGGCGTAGGAGATCGGCACCTCGTAGATCCGCGCCCGTAGTCGCGCGAGCTTGGCGGTGATCTCGGGCTCGATGCCGAAGCGCTGCGACTTGAGGACCATCCGCTCGACGAAGTCCCGGCGGATCGCCTTGTAGCCGGTCTCCATGTCGGTCAGGTTCAGGTCGGTGAGCATGTTCGAGACGAGCGTGAGCAGCTTGTTCCCGAGCGAGTGCCAGAAGTAGAGGACCCGTCTCGGGTACCCGGCGAAGCGGCTGCCGTAGACGGCGTCGGCGCGGCCGTCCTGGATCGGCGCGATCAGCTTCTCGTAGTCGGCCGGGTCGTACTCGAGGTCCGCATCCTGGGTCAGGATGACCTCGCAGGTGGTCGAAGCGAACCCGGTGCACAGCGCAGCACCCTTGCCGCGGTTCACCTCGTGGCCGAGAAGCACCATCTCGGGCAGTTCGCGTCGGAGTCCCGCGCGCAGACGGGGCCAGCCCCGGGACTCCTCCTCGGCGAGCAGCGCGTGGGTGCCGTCCGCCGAGCAGTCGTCGACCACGACGACCTGGTCCACCTCCGGCCGCGCCACCACCCGGCGCAGGATTTCCAGGATCGTCGCCCGCTCGTTGTAGACCGGCACGACGACGCTCAGGGTGAGCCTCGCTGCGAGGGGCGTCTCTGCGCTCTCTTCGATCATGACGAACTCCCGAAAACGCTTCGGGGGCTCCCCGGGCCACGGCCCGGGGGAGCCCCCGACGTTCTACAGGAGATCGAGGCCGATGTCAGAGCAGGCCGTAGACCTTGGCCGCGTTGCCGACGCAGATCTTCCAGCGCTCCTCGTCGGGCACGCCGGCGAACATCTCGTTCGCGATCTTGCGCGAGTAGGGCCAGTCGCAGATGTGGTGGGGGTAGTCGGTCGACCACATCATGTTGTCGACGCCCACGTCGTGACGGTTGCGGATGCCGTAGAAGTCCTGGACGAAGGTGAGGCGCCAGTTGCGCTTGAAGTACTCGCTCGGAAGCATCTCGAGCTCGACCTTGGCCCAGTGCCGGTTGCGCCACCAGCGATCGTCCATCTGCTCGAGCAGGAAGGGCACCCAGCCCGCCCCCGCCTCGACCGAGACGAACACGAGGCTCGGGAAGCGGTCGAAGAGACCCGACATGATCGTCTCGGCGATGATCGGGGGCATCGAGTCCATGCCGGCCGTCGAGTAGGTCGCGACGGTCTTCTGGCCGGCGGTCAGCAGCCCGGTCGGCTCGAACTTGCCCGTGGTCGTCGTCGAGCCCTTCGAGGTCGCCTTCGACACGGTGCCGAGGTGGATGCTGCACGGCATGCCGAGCTTCACGGCCTCCGCCCAGAACGCGTCGTCCTCCTTCGAGATGGTCGGCGCTCCCGCCGGCCACGACGACAGGATCACGCCGCGCATGCCCATCTCCTTCGCGCGGCGCATCTCGGCGATCGCCTCCTCGACGCCGAGGTTCGGGATCTGCGCGAGCCCGATCAGGCGCTTGGGATCGGCGGCCATGAACTCCTTGGCCATCCAGTTGTTGTAGGCCTGGATGCCGGCCTTGTGGAACACGTCGTCGTCGTCGAGCATGTAGTGACGCATCGTGCGCTGCGAGGGGTAGAGCACCTCGGCGTCGACGCCGTCGACCTGCTGCTCCTTCAGCCGCACGGCTCCGTTCCAGGCACCGGCATTGACCGTGTCGTAGCGGGCCCCTTCCCACTTGAAGGCTTCGTAGGTCCGGCCCGGGTACGTCGTCACGAGGCCGAGGGGCACCGGCGGGGTTCCCGGGCGATATTGCCACGCGTCGCCGCCCGAGGCGTCCTTCACGAGTTTCGGCGCGCGGTCGAGGAACTCCGGCTGGAGCCACTTCGTCCAGAGGTCGGGCGACTCGACCACGTGCGAGTCCGCCGAGATCAGCGTGTACTGAGACATGGCTATCCTCTTCTCCTCAGCTGGGGTGACGTCGCCGGCCGACCTTCCCGATCCTCGCCCGGCGCTCGCCCTACCTTGCCCACACCGCCCGCCGCGTCAACAGGCCGGGCCGCCGGCCCGGGTCGCCACGGCGAGGAGGTCGAGCCAGCGGGGGGGCTCGGCGGCGGCCACCGAGAAGTCTTCGGTCGCGAGGCGGACGAGGTTGCCGTCCCCCCGGGCGACCCTCGATCGCACGAGCAGCGCGAGCCGGGCGAACGCCCATTGGACGAGGCCCCGCGGCAGGAGGTGGCGAAGCCCGAGCGGGTCGAGCCGCAGGATGCGTCGGGCCTGCTCGCCGCGGGCCCGCTCGAAGCCGTAGACCCGCTCGGTCCCGACGATGCCCCGGACCTCCACCGTCTCGAAGTGCGGGCGCAGGAGTTCCGCGAGTTCCGGGGCCGTGTACTCGCGCACGTGGAAGGGATTCTCCGAAACGCTCGCCTCCCGGTTGGGAGTCGTCAGGATCAGACGGCCGCCCGGGCGCAGGCAGGCGGCGGCGGCCCGCAGGAAGGGCGCCGGGTCGTCGAGGTGCTCGATCACCTGGAAGTTCGTCACCGCGTCGAAGCTGCCGGGGGCGCTCCGCGCGAGGTCGAGCAGGTTCACCGCGCGAAACTCGAGGTTCGGGGCGGAGTGGCGACGGCGCGCGAGTTCGAGCGCGGGAGCGTCGTAGTCGACCGCGACGACGCTCTTCGCCCGCGCCGCGAGCAGCCCCGCTCCGTAGCCCTCGCCGCAGCCGGCCTCCAGCACGTCGCGTCCTTCGACGAGCGGCGCGACCAGGTGGTAGGCGGCGAGGTGACGCGCCATGTCGGGCGCGAAGC
>JAGWVP010000310.1 GCA_018970825.1 bacterium
TGCGGCGGGTGCGCGCGAGACCTTCTGCGAGCCGATCCTGCGGGTCGCCGGCTGGCACCTGATGGGCACGGCGCGCATGGGCACCGATCCCGAGACCTCGGTCGTCAACGAGTGGGGTCGCTGCCACGACGTGAAGAACCTGTTCGTGATCGACGGCAGCATCTTCCCGACCGCGGGCGCGGTGAACCCGACGAACACGATCCAGGCGCTCGCGCTGCGCATCGGCGACGCGATGAGGCGCGACCTGCCGGCGCTGCTGGACTGAGGGCGGGGGCGTCGATGAGCGAAATCGAGAGCTTCTCCCCGGTCCGCGAGCAAGCGCTGGTCGCGGCCCTCGACGAGATCCTGCCCGCGAGCGCCGACGGCCGCCTGCCGGCCGGCGGATTCATGGTCGCGGCCGGACTGCTCGAGCGCACCTTCTCGATCCTGCCCGACATGCGGGTGCCGATCGCCTTCGGGCTCGACGCGCTCGACCGCGCGGCCGCGGCGCGCGGCCGCGGCCCGTTCGCGGCGCTCGACGCGGACGAACGCCGCGCGGTGCTCGACGAGGTGTCGGCGGCCGACCCCGGCTTCCTGCCGACGCTCATGTTCCTCGCCTACGTGAGCTACTACGCCGACCCGGGCGTGCTCGCCGGCATCGGCTTCGAGCCGAGGCCGCCGCACCCCGGCGGCTACTCGATGGCGCCGAACGACCTCGGGCTCCTCGACCCGGTGCGCGCTCGCGGGCGGATCTGGCGCGAGGCGTGAGCGCCTCCGGGACCGCCTGAGCAGCTCCATGTCGCGACGGCGCCTCGCGCTCCTCGCCCTCCTCGCGGCCGCGATCGCAGCGGGCGTGGCGTTCGACCTCGGGCGCTTTCTCCGGCTCGACGAGTTGCAGGCCCGTCGAGGCGACCTCGAGGCGGCGTTCCGCTCGCATCCGTTCGCGACCTCGACCGCGTTCTTCGCGGTCTACGTCGCGGTCGCCCTGCTCGCGATTCCGGGCGCCGCGGTGCTGACGATCGCGGCAGGCGCGATCTTCGGGCTCGTGCGAGGCACGGTGCTGGTCTCCTTCGCGGCGACCGCCGGGGCCCTGCTGTCGTTCCTCGCCTCGCGCTACCTGTTCCGCGACGCGGTGGCGGCCCGCTTCGGCGACCGCCTGCGCGCGGTCGACGAGGGCATCGCGCGCGACGGGGCCGCCTACCTGTTCGGACTGCGGCTCGTGCCGGTGTTCCCGTATTTTCTCGTCAATCCGCTGGTCGGACTCACCGCGCTGCCGGCGCGGACGTTCGCCTGGGTGAGCCAGCTCGGCATGCTGCCGGCGACCGTCGTGTACGTGAACGCGGGCACGCGGCTCGCGGAGGTCCGATCGCTCGACGGCATCCTCTCGCCGGGGACGGTGCTCGCGTTCGCGCTGCTCGGGGCGCTGCCGTTCGCGGCGAGGTGGATCGCCCGCGCGTTCGGGCCCGGGGCGGGGGCCGCGTCGTGAAGGGCCTTCGTCTCGAGCCGGCCGGCCCGCCCGAGCTGCCGCTCTTCTCGTTCGACGTCGTCGAGATGCTGGAGCGGCTCCGGGTCGAGATGGGCGTCGCGGAGGTCGGCCCCGTGACCCTGACGATGCGACCGGAGACCACGCTCGCCTTCATCCGGACGCGGAAGGGGCTCCGCGGCGGCGACATCCACCTCCACTCCCTGCTGAATCGCCCCGACACGCCGAAGCAGGTGATCGAGCACGTCCTGCGGCACGAGTTGATCCACCTGCTCGTGCCGCCCCGGGAGGTCGACGGGAAGCACACGATGCACCCGCCGGAGTTCTGGGAGCACGAGCGTCGACTCGTCCCCTGGGCGGGGCTCTCGTGGGGCTGGATCGCGTTCGCGCTCCACGAGGTGATCCGGCGCGACGAGGAAGCGGAGTGCATCCACGTGAAGAGGGGCTGGAAGCGACTCTTCCGCCGCGCCCTCCCGGGCTGGGCGCTGGTGGAGGAGATGCCGCTCGATCCCGGTGCGAACCTCGACTCGATGGACGGGCTGATCGATCGTGCGAAGGTCGCCGCACCCGGGGGCCCGTGAGAGCCGGCCTCCGGATCCGCATCGCGCGGGGCCGGGGGCTGCTGCTAGGCTCCCGCCGGGGATCGCATGAGCGGCGCGACTCTTCTGATCTCGGGCGGCATCGCCGAGGGGGACGCGGCTTCGGTGCTTGCCGGGCATCTGGCGCGGACCGGACGGTCCGAGAGGATCGACCTGCTGGTCGTCGGCGTCGCCGGGCCGGCCCCCGTCGCCGCGCTTCCGCCCGCGGTTCGCCTCCACCGCCTGGAGGTCGGAGACGGAATCGCCGCGAAGGGCCTGCTCGCCCTGCGCACCGCACTGGCGGCGTCGGGGAGCCCCTGTCTCGAGGGACGGTACGACGTGGCGATCGCCGTCGCTCCGTTCCGGGACGTGCTCGCGTGCGCGGCGTTCTCCCTGTGCCGAGCCGCGCGCAAGGTGATCGTCCTGTCGGAGGCGGGCCTGCCGCGGGAGCCTCTCGCGCCCGAGGCGGGGGCCGCGATCCGGGGCGCGCTGCTTTCGGCCGACCACGTGGCGTCTCCGTCGCGGTCGCTGCTCGACGAACTCGCCGGCCTCGATGCGTTCGCGCGCGAGATCCCGTCGAGGGTCGCCCCGACGCTCGTCGCTCGGCGAGGACCGGGGAAGGAGATCGACGCCGAGGCGAGACGCGAGTCGCCCCCGCCGCCTCTCGACGACGGGCTGCAGACGCTCGCGGACCTGCTCGACGTCCCCCCGCGTGCGCGTCCCCGCCCCGTCGTCACGATCCTCGTCCCGACCCACGACCAGGAGCGCTTCGTCGGCACCGCGATCCAGAGCGCGCTCATGCAGGACTTTCCCGCCCTCGAGGTCGTCGTCTGCGACGACGCCTCGACCGACGGGACGCTCGCGGTCGCCCGGCGCCGGGCCGACGACCCGCGCCTGCGGATCCGCTCGAACCCGGCCAACCTCGGCCGGGTCGCGAACTACCGCACCGCGCTCGAGTCGGAGGCGCGAGGCGACTGGGTGCTCATGCTCGACGGCGACGATCACCTCGTCGACCCGTGCTTCGTCGGCACGGCGATGCGGGCGCTCGCGGAGCATGCCGGGCAGCGGCCGTCGTTCGTGCAGGCGGGGCACCGGCTGGTCTGGCTGTCCGCCGACGGAAGCGTTTCTCCCGACCGCCGACCGATCGACCTCCTGCCGGCCATCCCGGGCAAGTCGAGGCTCCTGTCGGGCGGCGACTATCTCCGGTTCGTCTACGAGACCGGCTTCTTCACCCACCTGGGCACGCTCTACTCCCGAGAAGCGGCGATCCGGCAGGGCTTCTACACGCTCGACGTCAACTCCTCCGACATGGACTCGCTGCTGCGGCTCGCGCTCTCCGGCAACGTCGTCGTGCTGCGGGCGATCGCGGGCTGCTGGGTGCAGCACGGGGCCAACCACAGCGCGAACCTCCCCCTCGAGCGGATCGAGGAGAACGCGCGGATCTACCGCAGGATCGCCCTCGAGGGCGCGGCGGCGGGCGTGGTCGACCTGCCGCGCCTCGACCCCTTCCTCACGCGCTACGAGGGGTGGACGCTCTCCCACTTCTTCGACGCCGCGGTCGGCAAGTCGGCCCACCGCGTGTCGGATGCATTCGAGATGATCCGCATCGCGAGGAGGGTGCATCCGCGCGTCCTGCTGCAGCCGCGGCTGGTCGCCACCTGGTGCCTCGCCTTCGCTCGACTGGCCCGGATGTCCCTCGCCCGCCTGCTCGGGCGCGGTGCAGGGACGTCGCTTCCCCCGGGGATGCGAACCCCTTGAGCCGGGACGCGTCACCGAATCTCGCCCGGGTCCTGCTGCACGTCGGCCAGCAGAAGACCGGCTCCAAGGCGCTGCAGTCGGCCCTGCGTGCGAACGCCGCGTTCCTCGGCGAGAGGGGATTCGCCTACCCGCTCGAGGCCGGGATTCGGCGGCTGCGTCCGCACGAGATGAATCACTACCCGTTGTTCCGGACGCTGCGGGCGGCGCTCGCGGGAGACCGGTCCGAGGCGGAGTCGACGGGGATGGTCCGCGATCACCTGCGCCGGCTGCTCTCCCGCCGCCGCAGCCCCGGCGACACGGTGATCCTCTCGTCGGAGGATCTCTTCGACATGCACACCGCCCACGAGCCCGACTTCGACGCGGGCCTCGTCGCGAGCGGTCCCCGCCTGCTGTCCCGCGCCCTCGACGACATCGCGTCCGACGTGACGGTCGCCTGCTACCTGCGCCGGCAGGATCACCTGCTGGGGGCCCGGTACGCCGAGTTCATCAAGGGGAGCGGCACGAACCACCTCGACTTCGCGGAGTTCCGCCGCTTCTTCGAGCGTCGGCTCGACCACGACGAGATGCTCGCGCACTGGGAGGAGGCCTTCGGGGTCGATCGGGTCGAGGTCGCGAGCTACGAGCCGCGCGAGATGCCCGACGGAATCGTCGGCGACTTCTTCGCGCGTTTTCTCGGAGCGGGTCTCCCC
>JAGWVP010000311.1 GCA_018970825.1 bacterium
AAGCGCCCGGGGGCGAGCCGCTGCGCATCGAAGACGTCGGTCGAGCCGCGGACGACCAGGTCGCAGGCGAGCCGCCCGACGAGCGAACTCGTTTCGATGCCGCACCCGCCCTGCCCGGCGAGCCAGAAGAACCCCGGCCGCGCGGGGTCCTCGCCGACCACGTGCACCCGGTCGGGCGAGAAGGTGCGCAGCCCCGACCACCGGTGGCGGATCGTCCGCGGACGCAGGGCCGGTGCGAGCCGGGCGAGTCGCTCGACCGCGGCCGCGATCGTCTCGTCGTCGGGTGCGGGGTCGCAGGCCTCCATCGGCACCTCGTCCATCGGGCTCGCCATGAACTCGCCCGCCTCGGGCGCGAAGTACACGGAATGCGCGTCGCTGATCACCTCGGGCCAGTCCGCGCAGCGGATCCCCGCGGGGGACGGGAAGAGGAAGATCGAGCGCCGCATCGGCTGGAGCGGGATCGGCGAGGCTCCGGCCATCGCGGCGAGCCGGCCGGCCCAGGCCCCGGCAGCGTCGACCACGAGGTCGCACCGGATCTCGCCCCGATCGGTCGCGACTCCGACGCAGCGCCCGCCCTCGACGAGGACGTCGCGAACCTCGGCCCCGAGCCGCAGTTCCGCGCCCGCGGCCCGCGCTCCGCGGACGTAGGCCGAGAGGATCTCGTGAACGTCGAGCCGACCGTCGCCCGGGACGTCGATCCCCGCCGCGAATGCCGAGGCGTCGAGCGCCGGGACCTGCGCCACCGTCGCCGCCGGGGACAGGATCCGGAAGTCGAGACCGATCGAGCGCAGGAAACGTTCGCGCTCGCCCAGTCGGGACATCGCGTCCCGCGACACGAGCGAGATCACGCCGGTCGGTCGTAGGAGCGGCGACTCCGCGAAGCCGGGCGGCGGCGCTCGGAAGAACCCGGCCGCGGCGACCTTGATCTCGCAGAGGGTCGGGTCGCAGTCGAGCTCGGAGAGCGTGGCCGCGCTGCGGCCGGTCGAGTGGACGGCGAGGCTCGACTCGCGCTCGAGCACGACCACGTCGCCGCGTCCCTCGCGCGCGAGGAACCACGCGAGCGACGCGCCGGCGATGCCGCCGCCGACGATCACGATGCCGGTTCGTTCCGTTCGGGTCACGACCGCACGATAGCAGATCGCAGCCGTCGTCCGCGGCGTTCCCGGGGCGTGTTATGGGGAGCCCATGGCCGGCGAGATGCGCCCGCGCGGGGCAGGGGCCGGGGCTCGGCGCGGACCGGGCGCCCGCGCGGTGGGCGGCGGGCGATTCGGGGGCGGGCCCGGCCGAGGGCGCGCCCCGGACGGCCGAGGCGACGACCCGACCCGGGTCGCGTGCGCGCACTTTCCCGATTGCGTCGGTTGTCCGCTCGTCGGCACGACCTACGGCGAGCAGCTCCGCGGGAAGGACGCGGCGCTGCTCGCCGAACTCGCGGCGCATCCCGCGATCGCGCCGGTCGCGCCCGAGCGCATCTTCGGCAGCCCGCTGCCGTTCGGCTACCGCAACCACGCGAAACTCGTGCTGCGGCGCCGCCGCACGCGGGAGGGCCGAAGCGAGGTCGTTCTGGGCGTCTACCGGCCGGGGACGCACAGCGTCCTTCCGGCCGAACGCTGCCGCGTGCACGACCGGCGGCTCCTGCCGTTCCTGGTCGCTCTGCGGGCGCGAATCGAGGAGTCGGGAATCCCGATCTTCGACGAGCGCAACCGCGAGGGCGCCCTGCGCTACGTACTGGCGAGGGTCTCGAACGAGAGCGGCGCGATCCACCTGACGCTCGTGTCGGCGTTGGCCGACCCTGCGGGGCTCGACCGGCTGGTCGATCGGCTCCGCCGCGACGAGCCCCGCCTGGAGGCCGCGTTCCTGTGCGTCAACCCGACGCCCGGCAACGCGATCCTTTCACCGGACGTCCGGCGGATCTTCGGCCCGCGCGCTCTCCTGGACCGCTTCGGCCGACTCGTCCTCGAGTCGCGGCCGGACGCCTTCGTACAGGCGAACCCGGGCGTCGCGACGCGGATCTACGCGGACGCCGAGCGCTGGCTCGAGCCCGGACCCGACGACGTGGTCGTCGACCTCTACGGCGGCGTGGGTGGTTTCGGCCTCGCACTCGCGCCGCGGGTCTCCGCCGTGCTCGGCATCGAGAGCTCGGCCCCGGCCGTCGACTGCGCGAACGGGAACGCGAAGCGCGCCCACCTGCGCCACGTGCGCTACCTCGCGGCCCCGGCCGAGAGCGCCGTCTCGCTCGTCCGGGAGCAGGCCCCCCTGCCGGGTCCCGGCGGACGCCTCCTGGTGGTCGCGAACCCGCCTCGCTCCGGTCTCTCGGCCGGGGTGCGCGACGCGATCGGGGAACTCGCCCCGGCGAGGCTCCTCTACCTCTCCTGCCATCCCGCCACCCTCGCGCGCGATCTCGATGCCCTCGCGGGCGGCGGACTCGCGCTGCGGCGCATTCGTCCCTTCGACATGCTTCCGCAGACGCCCCACGTCGAGGTCCTGGCCCTGCTCGAGCGCGAGGACGCCCCGCACACCGAGGGGACGGGCGAACGAGGCGCGCCCGCGGGCTGAACCCGCGGGCTCCGGGTGAGGCGCGCCGGAGGGTCGCCGCGTCGAGCGGTCCGGCGACGTCGGCCCGTTCGCGTCACCAGGCGGTCTCGACGTCTCCCTTTCGAAGCCGCTGGGCGATCAGGATCTGCTGCACCTCCGACGACCCGTCGTAGACGCGCACGACCCGCGAGTCGCGCCAGATCCGCTCGATCATGTACTCGCCCTTGATGTACCCGTAGCCGCCCAACATCTGGATCGCGTCGTCGACCGTCTGCCAGAGCCCCTCGCCGCAGAAGTACTTCGCGGTCGAAGACTCCCGGATCGCCGGGGAGCCCCGGTCGAGCAGCCAGGCCGATCGATACGCGAGAAGCCGTCCCGCCTCGGTCCGGGCGCTCATCTGGGCCAGCCGGAAGGCGAGCGCCTGGTGGTCGAGGAGCGGCTTGCCGAAGGTCTTGCGCGACTCGCCGTGCTCGATCGCGAGTTCCATCGCCTTCTGCGCCGAGCCGACCGCGCGCGACGCGAGCATCGTGCGGCCCTCGGAGAGCACCCGCTTGGCGATGTCGAAGCCCTTGCCCTCGACTCCGACGAGCTGGCTCGCGGGGATGCGGCAGTCCTCGATGACGAGCTCGCAGATCGCCGACCCCTTGTGGCCGAGCGTGTCGAAGACCTGTCCGACGGCGAAGCCGGGGGTGTCGGTGTCGACGATGAAGGCGGAGATGCCCTTCGGCGCCTTCGCGAAGATCATGACGTGGTGGGCGTAGGGGGCATTCGTGATGAAGATCTTGCGCCCGTTCAGGACCCAGTGGTCGCCGTCGCGCTCGGCCCGGGTCTCGAGGCTGCTCGCGTCCGAGCCCGCGTTGGGCTCGGTCAGGCCGAACGAGCCGAGCCACTCCCCGCTCGCCATCTTCGGCAGGTAGCGCTCCTTCTGCTCGGGCGTGCCGAAGAGATTGATGCCGGTGCAGCCGATTCCGGTGTGGACGCTGACGTAGCTCGCGAGACCCCAGGGACCGCGTCCGAGCATCTCGTGCACGACCGCCTTCTGCACGACCGAGAGGCCGAGCCCGCCGTGCTCGGGCGAGATCGCGAGGCCGAAGAGACCGAGTTCCTTCGCCGTGTCGATCACGTTCTGGGGCAGGCGGTCGGTGCGCTCGATCTCGGGCCAGATCGGGTTCACGACGTCCTCGACGAAGTCGCGGACGGAGTCGCGAAGCTGGCGGTCCTCGTCGCTCAGGGTGAAGTCCATGGATCCTCCCGGATTCGCCCGGCGCGGCTCGCGCGGGGCCGCCTCGTGCTTATCCGACTGGTGGTCCCCGGCAACCCGCGTCGGCGGGTCAACCCGCGTCGGGTCGGCCGAGCGCGACCGGGGTGCCGCGCTTCACGACCTTGTGGCCCTTCGCACCCCGGTGGGAGGACGGGAAGTCCTCGGTCGTGAGCTCGCGCTCGGCGCCGCCTTCGAGCGTCGCGACGAGCTTCTGCCTGCGTCCGGCCGCGACGGCCCCGACGAGACGGTCGTCGTCGTCGAGGCGCATCAGGATGACGCCGCGGCCCGCCCCCTGGAGTTCCGCGACCTCCTCGAGCGGGAACGCCGTGCCCTTGCCGGAGCCGGCGAGACAGCAAACGGTCGGGCCCCCGGGCTCGCCGATCGACACGATCTCGTCGCCGTCGGCGACCCGTGCGAAGCGACGCCCCGCCCGGGTCGTCACCGAGAGGTCGGGTGCGGCGCGGAACCCGTAGCCCTGGCGCGAGGCGACGAGAAGCACGCGCGTCTCGTCGACGAGTTCCACGACGTCCTTGCCGCCGAAGAGGTCCTGCTGGCCGCGCGACCTGCCCTTGCGGGGTGCGGCGGGCGGGGGCTCGGCGGAGGTCTCCTCGACGCGACCCGGGAGGAGGACGCTCCTTGCGACCCGCTCCCCGTCGCCGAAGCGGAACATCGACTGGA
>JAGWVP010000312.1 GCA_018970825.1 bacterium
CGAGCAGGCGTCCGTCGACCCACCCCGCGTAGCGCTTCTTGCTGCCGCCCGCCCCGCCGCGGACGCGCGGCAGGAAGAAGCGCGCGAGCACGTGCTCGAGCTCCAGCACGAGCCGGGGTTCGACGCCGAACCCGGAGCGGACGCGCTCGACGATCGCCTGCTCGACGCGGACGCGCAGCGCTTCGGCCTCGGCCGTCGCCCCGACGCCCGGCTCTCCGCCGCGCAGCCGGACGAACACCGAGTCGGTGTCTCCGTAGAGGACGTCGTAGCCGCAGCCCTCGATCGCCTCGCGCGTCCACGACAGCGTCTGCTGGCCGAAGCCGGTGATCGCGTTCGCGATCTCCGGGTCGAAGAAGCGGCAGGCCGCGGCGCCGAGCACGCCGAAGAGCGCGTTCATCATGATCTTGATCGCCTGGTCGGCGTGGCGGTCGCCGCGGGCCCGCGCCGCCTCCCGGCTCTCGAGGAAGCGCTCGACGATCCCGGGCAGGATGCCGCCCTCGCGCGCGAAGCGCGCCCCGTTGGGGGCGACGATCGCGTCGGAGGCGGGGTCGGCCGCGGCTCGGGCGTGCGCGAGCGGGTCGAGCTGGAAGGTGCGGATCAGGCTCGGGTAGAGGCTCTTGAAGTCGTAGACCGCGACGTCGCGGAACAGCCCCGGCCGCGGCTCGAGCACCGCTCCCCCCTGCACGAGCGCATCCTTCCGGTCGGCACGCACGCTCGGGGCGACGACCCCGCGGCGGTGCAGTTCGGGCAGGTAGAGCAGGTCGAAGGACGCGATGCTCGCGCCGACCCGGTCGAGCTGCATGCCGGAGAGCCGGCTTCGCTCGACCGCGAGGTCGAGCAGTCCCTCGGCGGCGAGGATCTCCCCGACGAGGCGCGCGTCCTCGAGGTTGTAGGCGACGAGAGCACGCGGCTCCTCCCGGCGCAGGCGCTGGATCTCGGCCGCCGCGTCGGGGACGTCCGCGTCGATGCGCTTGCCGCGGCCGAGCACGGCCCGCGCGACCGTGTCGAGCCGGTAGTCGGGCAGGCGCAGCGCGTCGCGGACGAGCCCGATGCCGTCGAGCACCATGCGCCCGGGGATCTCGACGCGGGAGGAGCGCGAGAAGCCCGAGTCCTGCTCGAAGCGCGGCGCCCCGGGCTCGCGGCCCAGGTCGAGCGCGACCCGCAGGCGGGCGGCGCGACGGGCAAGCACGCGGAGGTCGAAGTCGACCACGTTCCAGCCGAGGATCACGTCGGGGTCGAGCCGCCGCACGGCGAGCACCAGCGAGCGCAGAAGCTCGCGCTCGTCGGCGTGGACGACCGCACCCTCGACCGGGGTCGGCGAGAGCAGGTGCACCTCCTCGACGCCGCAGCCGACCAGCGAGATCGCGAACACCTCGCTCGCGTCGGGCGTCGTCTCGATGTCGAGGGAGAGCGTGCGCGGAGAGAAGCGGACGTCGGCCGGCGAAAGCCGCGGGTTGCGGAAGACGAGCAGGTCGGGATCGTCGGCCGAGACGACCGAGCGCCCCTCGATCTCGACGCCGGCGCGCAGCCCGCGCTCGACCAGGTAGCGATAGGCGTGCCGCAGGTCGGCCTCGAAGGTCGGGATCCCGGCGTCCTCGAGGCGAGCCCGCAGCCGCGGCAGCGAGCCGGGATCGACCGGGCGCACCCGGGCGACCGGCACTCCCGAGAGGTCGCGACGCCCCTCGGCCTCGACGGCGATCGCCGCCTCCTCGCGCAGCCGTCCCACGTCGGCCACCCGGACGTAGAGAAACGGGCGGAAACGGTCGTCCTCGACGAGGAAGGCCTTGCCCGACTCGAGCCGGCCGAACAGGCGGACGACCGCGCGGCCCTCCCCGCCCTGCCACGTCGGCTGGAGGACGAAGCCCCGCTCCGCCGTCCGCGATACCGCGGGGGACTCCGACCGGGCGCTCAGAACCCGAGGATCTCCTTGCGCAGGCTCGGGGTCGGCGTCGGGCCCGTGATCGGCTCGGAGATCTCGACGGTCTGGATGAGCAGGCTCTGCGGCGAGAAGGCCAGGTAGCCGACGATCTTCACGTACTGGTTCGGCTTGGCGGCCGAGATCTGGTCGAGGAGAGCCTGGTCACCGTTCCAGATGAAGTTCGGGTGGAGCGGCATCACCTGCTCGAGGATGTCCGAACCCATCGGTCCGCCGACGGAGAGGGACACGATGTCGGTCAGCATGAATCGGTGCGTGTTCCGGGCGCTCCCGACGTTGACCTCGAGATTCGCCCAGGGACGCACCTGCCCCGGATCCGCATCCAGGAAACCCTCGACCCGGAGCTGGATCTGCTGGTTGAAGCCCCGCATCCCGAGGAGTCCGGGGATCAGCAGGAGGAGCAGGACGGCCAGTCGTTGCCGCATCCGACGACGCTACCGCGCGGCAGGCCCCGGTCGCAACGACACGGCCCCGCCTCGAACCGGGCGCTTCGCTCCGGGGCCGCGGTCCGGGGGACCGCTCGACGACGCCGCGCGCCCGAGAAACCCCGGGGAGCCGATCCGGGGAACGAGGCCCCCGCGACCCGCGCATGTTGATTTCTTGATTGCGATTGACCGACGCCGACCGATTCGATAGCCGACGCGTGACTCGTTGATCGCCTCCGACACGAGCGCCGACGCTCGAGATCCATCGAACCGTCGGTGATCCGTGGTCCGCGAGGCTCCGGGGGGGATGCGGACGGTGGCCAAGGACGAGTCGGAGATCAGCCGACAGGCACGCTGGCAGCGCAAGCACCGCGCGATGGGTCTCTGCGTGCTGTGCAGCAAGCCCGCCTTCAAGGGCTGGCGCTGCCGCAAGCACTACGAGCAGCACAAGATCACGATGCGGCTGCGATACATTCCGAAGGTGCGCGGCCGCTACGACGTCGGCGGGCTCGCCCCGAAGCCGGCGAAACCCAGGCCAACGAAGGCGCCGGCCGCAGGGCGGAGTCGCGTTTCCGCCGCGGCGCGGTCGACCGACGGAGCCGCTGCCCCGCGCACGGAAGGAATGCGCCGGATGAAGACCGTCGGCGCGAAGGTCCGCTCGACCGCGGCCAACTCCGGCGCACGCCGTGCCCGGGCCACCGCGGCCGACGGCGCGGCCGCCTCCTCGGGCGCCGCGAAGGCCGCGCGGCGCAACCCGCCGCGGACCGGTACCGCCGCGAAGGCCGCACCCGGCAACCCGCGCCCGGGGCGCACCCCGCGGGGCGCGTCGGGTGCGGGAGCGGATCGGCGCAACGGAGGCTAAGTCCTCCGCCCATGGCGAAGACGATGCGTGCGGCCCGCGGCCGCGAACCCGGCCGGATCGACGTCGAGGAAGTGCCGATCCCCGAGCCCGGCGAGGGCGAAGTCCTCCTGCGGGTGAACCGCTGCGGCATCTGCGGCTCCGACCTGCACTGGTGGCACGGCGGCATCCCGGTGCCGGGGGTCTGCCCGGGCCACGAGATCGCGGCGACGGTCGCGGAGACGGGTCGCGGGGTCTCGGGGGTCAAGGCGGGCGACCGCGTGACCGTCGAAGGCATCCGCACGTGCGGGCGCTGCGAGTACTGCCGGAGCAGCGACTACGAACTCTGTCGCAACCTCGGCATGATCGGCATGACCATCCCGGGCGGCTTCGCCGACTATCTCGTGACCACCGAGCGCCACCTCTTCCCTGTTCCCGCGGGAATCGACGACGAGACGGCCCAGCTCGCCGAGCCGCTCGCGGTCTCGGTCCACGCGGTGCGGCTCGCCGGTCTCTCGCTCGGACAACGAGTGCTCGTGCTCGGCGCGGGGACGATCGGCCTCACGGCGATCGTCGCCGCGAGGCGCGGCGGCGCGGGCGAGATCCTCGCGACGGCGCGGCGGCCCCACCAGCGCGCGGCCGCGCTCGCACTCGGTGCCACGCGGGTGTTCGATCCGACCGACGGCGAACTCGCTTCGTACTGCTTCGACCACCCGGTCGACGTCGTCGTCGAGACGGTGGGGGACGCGAACTCGAGCCTGAACGACGCGATCGCCTGCGTGCGGCCGGGCGGCACGGTCGCCGTCCTCGGCGTGTTCACCCAGGCCCCGATGCTGAACGCCCTCTTCCTCATGATGAAGGAGGTCCGGGTCGTCGGCTCGATGTGCTACGGCCGGCGGGACGGACGGGCGGATTTCGACCTGGCCCTCGACATCCTCGCGAGCGAGGGGGACACGCTTCGCCGGACCATGGTCACCCACCGCTTTCCCCTCGACCGCCTCGCCGAGGGGTTCGCCGCCGCGAACGACAAGTCGAGCGGCTCCATCAAGGTCAGCATCTCGGCCTCGTGACGCGCCCCGAGACCCCCCAGGACCGTCTCCCGGCCGTCCCGGGGGGCTGGAACCGCAAGGTCCCGTGGGGCCCGGCGTCGGTTGGATGCCGATGGCTCTCGCGACCTGCAGGATCGAGGACGACGACGCTCCTGCCCCACCCCGGCACCCGGCCGGCCGCACCCCACTCGGGGTCGCGCCGGTGAGTCGTCGTGCC
>JAGWVP010000313.1 GCA_018970825.1 bacterium
ACTCCCCCCGACCGCGATCCAGCTCGTGCGCACGACCGACCGCGCCGTCGTGACGAGCATGCTGGGCGCCCTCGGTGCGATCGACGTCATCATCCCGCGCGGCGGCCCGAGCCTCCTGCACGCGATCCACGAGAACGCGCGGGTGCCCGTCATCCAGCACTTCGAGGGCGTCTGCCACGTGTTCGTCGATCGCGCCGCCGACCCGGCGCAGGCCCTCTCGATCGCGCTCAACGCGAAGACTTCGCGCCCCGGCGTCTGCAACGCGATGGAGACGCTCCTCGTCCACCGCGAGATCGCGTCGTCCTTCGTGCCGAAGATGGCCGCCGAGATGCGGGCGCGCGGCGTCGAGCTGCGGGGCTGCCCGGCGACGCTCGCGATCCTGCCCGACGCGAAGCCCGCGACCGCCGCCGACTGGGACGCCGAGTACCTGGACCTCGTGCTCGCCGTGCGCGTGGTCGACGATCTGGACGCGGCACTCGCCCACGTCGGGCGCCACTCGACCGGGCTCGCCGACGCGATCGTCACCGAGGACCGGGCCGCCGCACGCCGCTTCGCCCGCGAGGTCGATTCGGCCGCGGTCTTCGTGAACGCGTCGACCCGCTTCACCGACGGCAGCGAGTTCGGCTTCGGCGCCGAGATCGGGATCTCGACGAACCGCCTGCACGCGCGCGGCCCGCTCGGCGTCCGCGAGCTCACGACGACCAAGTACGTCGTGCAGGGCGACGGACAGGTGCGCTGACCGGGTGGGCGCGCGCCGCATCGGCCTCCAGGGCGGCAGTTTCGATCCCGTCCACTTCGGCCACCTGCGCGCGGCCGAGGAGGTGCGCGAGCGGGCCGGGCTCGACGAGGTCTGGCTCGTGCCGGCGCGGGTTTCGCCCTTCAAGCTGCGCGCGGGCACCAGCCCGGGAGAGGATCGCCTGCGCATGATCGAGCTCGCGATCGAAGGTGCCCCCGCGCTGCGGGCGTGCACCGTCGAACTCGAGCGCGAGGGCCCCTCGTTCACCGTGGACACGGTCGCCGAGCTCACCCGCCGGCATCCCGACGCGGACTTCACCCTCATCCTCGGGCTCGACGCCTTCCGCGACGTCCACGGCTGGCATCGCTCCACGGACCTGCTCTCGTCGTGCGATCTGGCCGTCACCTCGCGCCCGCCCGATCGCGTCGCGGAGGGGCCTGGAGCGCTCGCGTCGCTGGGTCTTCCGATTGCCGTGCAGGAGGCCTTCTGGTACGACGACATCCAAGCGTGTCATCGACATCGCAGCGGTCGGCGCCTCGACTTTCACCCGCTCACGGCGCTCGACATCTCCTCCACGACGATCCGTCGACTCGTGCGGGAAGGACGGTCGATTCGCTTCCTCACCGAGCGTGCCGTCGCCGACTGGATCGCCGCGCGCGGTCTCTACAGGGACTGAAGCCGGCGTGAGCGCTCCCCGCGACGAAGCACCGGACGCGATCCGGGCCCTCGCCGAGACGTGTGCCGAGGCGGCGCTCGACAAGAAGGCGACCGACGTCGTGATGCTCGACGTCCGGGGTCTCACCTCTCTCGCGGACTGGTTCGTTCTCGCGTCGGGCCGGTCGGACACGCAGGTGCGCGCGATCGCCGAGTCGGTCGAGGAAGCCTGCCGCGGGCGGGAGCGTCGTCCGCTCTGCGTCGAGGGTCTCCGCCACGGCCAGTGGGTGCTGCTCGACTACGGCGACGTGGTCGTCCACGTCTTCTACGGTCCCGTGCGGGAGTTCTACGACCTCGAGCGCCTGTGGGCGAAGGCGCCCCGGATCGCGGTCGAGGCGGAGCCCGCGCCGCCCGCCGAGGAAGGTGCCTCGGGTCGCGGAGGCGCGAGGTGACCGTGCTGCGACGACTCGGGCTCGCCCTCCTGGTCGCGCTCTCCGGCGCCGCCGTCGCCTACCTGTACTATCACAACGGGCACACGGTCCCGCTCCACCTGGGATCGGACCAGCACTTCGAACTGCCTCTCGCCCTGCACCTGCTCGGCGCCTTTGCCCTCGGCGCCGCGCTCGTCCTGCTCGGCGGGGCCCTTCGGGCCGGCGCGAGCGGCCTCCGGGACCTGCGCGAGCGCACGGTCGAACGGCAGGCGGACCAGACCGAGCGGTGGCGCGACGACGGCCGCAAGCTCCTGTGGTCGGGCGAACTCGACGGCGCCTCGCGTCTCCTGTCGAAGGCCGCCGAGCGGAGGCCCGACGACTGCGAGACCGCGCTCGCCCTCGCCGAGCTGCACCGGGCACGCGGGGAGAGCGAGACCGCGCGGCGAGCACTCGCCTCGGCCCGGGCGCGGATCGGCCCCGAGCCCCGCCTGCTCTCCGAAACGGCGAAGCTCGCACTCGAGCGCGGCAGCGCGGGTGTCGCCTCGGACGCGCTGCGCGAGGCGACGATCGTCGCTCCCGCGAGCCCGCGCCTGCTCGCCGAACTCGCCTCGGCGCTCGCCGCCGAGGGGCGCCTCGACGACGCGGTCGACGCCGCGACCCGGCGCCTCGCCGCGGAACGCGAGCCGGCGCGGCGCGAGGCGGCGCGACGCGAGCTCGTCGCCCTGCGCTACCGCGCGGCGGCCGCCCTCGGCGAGACCCCCTCGGGAGCCGACGCGATGCGACGCGTGCTCGCGGAGGACCCGGACTTCTTCGCGGCGTCCGCGGGGCTCGCAGCCGCGGCGGTCGCCTCGCGTGACTCGCGTTCGGCGGAGAAGGCGCTGCGCGAGAGCATCCGCCGCCGTCCGCGCGGCGTACTGCTCGAGCGTTGGCGCGCGCTGTTCACCGGGGACGGCCAGCCGCAGCGGGCGCTCGCCGTCCTGCGCGAGGCCTGCTCCGGCAACCACCTGGCCGCCCCGCGCCTCGCGCTCGCCCGCGCGCTCGTCGCAGCGGGCAGGCCCGACGAGGCCGAGGGCGTGCTCGCGGAGATCGAGGGCGATGCCGCCCGGCTCGCCGCCGAGGGCGTGGACGCCGGGCCCGAGCGCGACTTCGTCGCCGCCGAGATCGCGCTCGCCCGCGGCCGCGAAGCGAGCGCCGCCCGCCTCTTCGAGCAGGCCGCGAGCGGCTCGCACCGTCCCTTCGGGTATGCCTGCGGGGATTGCGGCAAGGCATCGGGATCCTGGACCGACCTCTGCTCCTGCGGCGCGGTCGGATCCTACGACTGGCTCGTCTGAGCCGGGAGGACCCTTGAGCGACCACGTCGTCTTCCACCCGGCGGCCGGCGCGATCGGCGCGGAGGTGACCGGCGTCGACCTCCGCCGACCGCTCGACGACGCGTCGTTCGCCCTGCTCGAGGACGGACTCGTCCGCCACCAGGTGCTGTTCTTCCGCGAGCAGCCGGTCGGACCCGAGGCGCACCTCGCCTTCGCACGACGCTTCGGCGAACCGGTGCCCCACCCCGCCTATCCCCACGTCGACGGCTTCCCGGCGATCAACGTGCTCGAGAGCACGGCCGAGAACCCGACCAAGATCGACACCTGGCACACCGACATGACCTTTCTCGCCGAGCCCCCGCTCGGCTCGATCCTGCGCGTGACGGTGCAGCCGCCGAGCGGCGGCGACACGATGTTCGCGAGCCTCTCGGCCGCGTGGGACGGACTCTCCGGCCGCATGCAGCGCTACCTCGACGGCCTGCACGCGTGGCACTCCTTCGCCCACGGCTTTCGCCACAGCCTCGCCGAGCCCGGCGGCTGGGAGCGCCTCGGCGACGCCGTGCGCGCGAACCCGCCCGTGCGCCACCCGGTCGTGCGCACCCACCCGCGCAGCGGGCGCCGCTGCCTGTTCGTCAACCGGCTGTTCACGACCCATCTCGAGGGCGTCCGCGAGGCCGAGAGCGAGGCCGTGCTGCGCTTCCTCTTCGACCACGCCGAGACGCCGGAGTTCGCCTGTCGCTTCCGCTGGTCGCGCGACTCGATCGCGTTCTGGGACAACCGCTCGACGCTGCACCGCCCGGTGAACGACTACTTCCCGGCCCATCGACGGCTCGAACGGATCACGATCGCCGGCGATCGCCCGCGATGACGCGCCGGCTGCTGGTCCTCGACGCCTACGACGACGCGGGCCGGGAGGCCTTGCAGGGCGCGGGCGCGACGCTCGCAGGCGAGCTGTGGCGACGCCTGCTCCTCTCGCTCGACCCGGGCGCCCGGGTCGAGGTCGTGAACCTCGGAACCGGGGCGAGCGGTCACCCCGACCTGGCCGGCTTCTCCGGGATCGCGTGGACCGGGTCGAACCTCTCGATCCACCGCGAGACCCCGGAGGTGCGGCGCCACGTCGAGATCGCGCGCGCCGCGCTCGCGGCGGGTCTTCCCTCGTTCGGCAGCTGCTGGGGGCTCCAGCTCGCGGTCGTCGCGGGCGGAGGTACCTGTGCCGCGAACCCTCGCGGTCGCGAGTTCGGCATCGCCCGCGGCCTTCGTCTCACCGAGGCCGGCCGGTCGCACCCGCTCTTCGCCGGTCGGGCCGA
>JAGWVP010000314.1 GCA_018970825.1 bacterium
GAAGGCTACCTCTCGATCCTGCCCTTCGTCGTGCGCGACGTGCTCGAACGATCGCGGCTGCGGCGCGAGCGCTCGGATCTCGAGCGACGCCTCGAGCGCGCGGAACACGCGGCGTCGCTCCACAAGCTCACTGCCGGCATCGCCCACAACCTGAACAACCCTCTCACGACCGTTCGGACGTTTCTCGAACTCCTGCCGTCGCGCTGGGACGGCGACGAGGAGTTCCGAACCGATTACTACCGTCTCGTGCTCGCCGAGACCGAGCGCATTCGGGACCTCGTCGGGAGCATGATGCGCACGGTGGCGCTCGTCGAGCGCGACGTCGAGGACCCCTGGCAGGCGGGGGAACTCGTGCGCGAGATCGAGCAGTGGATCGCGCCGGGACTCGCCGAGCGCTCGCTGCGCATCGAGAGCCGCGTCGACGAGGGGCTACCCGAGGTGCGCCGCGGGCGGGAAGCGGTGCGTCAGGCGCTCATCGTCCTGCTCGACAACGCGCTCGCGTTCTCGCCGACCGGTGCGGCGATCAGCCTCCGGGCTCGTCGGGTCGTCGACGGGTCGGCGCCCGGGCTGGTGCTGGAGGTGGCCGACCGCGGCCCGGGCGTTCCCGGCCCGGAGCGCTCCAGGATCTTCGACCCCTTCTTTTCCACCCGCTCCGGCGGGGTGGGGATCGGGTTGTTCGTCGCGCGCTCGCTCGCCCGCGCGCAGGGGGGCTCGCTCGAGGTGGGCGAGTCCGACGGGGGCGGGGCGCTGTTCACGCTCTCGGTGCCGACACCCGCCTGAACGAGCCCGGCTGCCGAAAGGGCCCCGCTTCGCTTTCCGGATCCGATCGCCTTCGCCCGGGCGGCCTGCGGCCGGGAAGTCCGAGGGTTGACGGGTCTCCGACCCCTTGGTCAACATTCCTCCCGACGGGACGCCGCGTCCCGGGGAGGCTTTCGATGCCGTCAGGAATGCGCGTTTCCGGTTTCGCCTTCTCGTGGCTTCTTCTCCTGTTCGCGCAGGCCGGGGCTGCGGGTCCCGAGCGCCCCCTCTTCGAGCGCTCCGGCAGCGGGGCGGGCGGTCTCTCTGCTCGCCTGCAGGCCGGGCCGCAGGCCCTCGCTCTCGATCGCGGGGCGCTCTCGGCCCTGCGCGACCGGACCGAGGCCGCGCTCGACGGCTTTCCGCTCGGCACCTCGGAGTCGGCCACGCTCGACGTCGTGCGATTCGAGCCCTTTCGTGCCGACGCGAAGGCGGTCGTCATGGGGCCCTCGGGCGAGGCGGAGATTCCGCTGCCCGACGCGCGTTACTTTCGCGGTCGCGTCGTGGGCGACCCCGAGTCGATCGTCCTGCTGGTCGCCGACTCCGACACCGCGAGAGGTTTCGTCGCGACCCGTGGCACCGTGTACCGGTTCGGCCGGGACCGCCTGGGCACCCACCGGGTGTGGGATCTGCGCGACGCCGACCTCGCGAAGCATCCCCGTCCCGCCGACTTCTGCGGCAACACGGATCCGGCGGTCGCGGCCCGCATGGTCGTCCCGGGGACCCGGATCCTCGACCCGCGGGCCGTGCCCACCTCGGCGAGAAAGGCTCCGGCCGAGGGCATGGCCGCCCCGGCCTACTCGCCGGTTCTCTCGGCCGACGTCGCGATCGACACCGACCAGGAGTTTCTCGCGCTGCTCGGCGGCACGGTCTCCGCGACGAGCTACCTCGCCGACCTCGCCGCGGCGGTCTCCGCGATCTACCTCGCCGACACCGACGTCTCGATCCGCTTCTCGTACGTCCGGCTCTGGGAGACGACCGATCCGTGGACGGCGAACAATCCGGGCTCCCTGCTCGACCAGTTGCAGGCCTACTGGGCCGCCAACGGCGGCTCGATCGTCCGCGACACCGTCCACCTGGTCTCGGGACGCAGCCCCTCCACCTACGGCGGCATCGCCTACGTGAACGCACTCTGCGACGCCGACTACGGGTACGGACTCTCCTCGGTGTACGGCTCCTTCGACGTGCTGAACCCGAGCGACGTCTGGGACGTGCTCGTCGTGTCCCACGAGCTCGGCCACTCCTTCGGCTCGGTGCACACCCATTGCTACGACCCGCCGGTCGACCAGTGCTACTCCGGCGAGGGGGCGGGCTGCTACTCCGGTCCCGAGTCGCTCCCGCCCGGCGGCGGGACGATCATGAGTTACTGCGACCTGCTCCCCGGCGGTACCTCGAACGTCAACCTCACCTTCGGGCCCGAGGTGAGCGCCGTCGTCCGCGCCGGCGCCGAAGGCAGCGCCTGCATCACGACTCCCTGCGGCAACGGGGTCGTCGACCCGGGCGAGGACTGCGACGACGGCAACACGACGAGCGGCGACTGCTGCTCGTCGACCTGCACCTTCGAGCCAGACGGAAATGCTTGCGACGACGGCGAAGCCTGCACGACCTCCGACGTCTGCGCGAGCGGCGCCTGCGCGGGCAGTGCGGTGATCGACGGTACGCCGTGCGACGACGGCAGCGGCTGCACCGCGGACGCCTGCGCGAGCGGCTCGTGCGTCGGCACCCCGCTCCCGGCCCCGTCCTGCAAGACGCCGGTCGACGCCGGCAAGGCCCAGCTCATCCTCCTCGACAAGTCGCCCGACCGGGGTGACAAGATGTCGTTCAAGTGGACCAAGGGCTCCGCGACCACCTTCCCGGAGTTCGGTTCGCCCGACGTCGGGAACGATTACGACGTCTGCATCTACGGCCCGTCGAACACCCTGATTCTCGGGCGGAAGGCACCGGCCGGCGGCTCCTGCAACGGGAAGGCCTGCTGGAAGAAGGCCGACGGCAAGGGATACACCTACATCGACAAGTTGCGGGACCCCGACGGCATCGACAAGCTCCAGCTCGTCGCCGGGACCGCCGGGCGCGCGAAGCTGCAGGTGAGCGGCAAGGACGTGAACCTGCAGATGCCGTCGCTCTCCGGAGTGACGCTCCCGATCGTCGTCCAGTTGCGGTCGGAGGACGGCGGCTGCTGGGGCGCGAGTTTCTCGGTCGCGCAGAAGAAGGACGCGAATCAACTGAAGGCGAAGTCGGATTGAGGCCCGTGGGTTTCCGCGCGACGAGTCCTCGTCGCACGGAAACCCACCGGCCCGTCACATCCGGAGCACGCCCGTCGAGGTCGCCGGAACGGGAGCGTTCGCCACCGCGTCGAGCGCCATGCCGAGCGCCGCACGCGAGTCGACCGGGTCGAGGATCCCGTCGTCCCACAGGCGTGCCGTCGAGTAGAGAGCCGAGCTCTCCTCGTCGAAGCGAGCCCGGATCGGGTCCTTGAACAGCGCCTCCTCCTCCGCGGTGGCCGCGCGCCCCGGCTGGGACTGCCGGCGCACCGTCCAGAGCGTGTTCGCGGCCTGTTCCCCGCCCATGACCGAGATCCGCGAGCCGGGCCAGGTGAACAGGAAGCGCGGCTGGTAGGCGCGGCCGCACATCGCGTAGTTGCCGGCGCCGTGGGAGGCGCCGATCACGAGCGTGATCTTCGGCACGGCCGCGGTCGCGACCGCGTGCACCATCTTGGCGCCGTCCTTCGCGATCCCGCCGTGCTCGTACTGGCGGCCGACCATGAAGCCGGTCACGTTCTGCAGGAAGAGGAGCGGTACGCGGCGCGCCGTGCAGAGCTCGATGAAATGGGTGGCCTTCAGCGCCGACTCCGAGAACAGCACGCCGTTGTTCGCGACGATCCCGACCGTGCGGCCGTGGAGGCGGGCGAAACCGGTCACGAGCGTCGTTCCGAAGCGGGGCTTGAATTCGGCGAAGCGCGACTCGTCGACGAGTCGCGCGATCACCTCGTGGACGTCGAAGGAGTGGCGCGGGTCGCGCGGAACGATCCCGTAGAGCTCCTCGGGGTCGTAGGCGGGCGGGGCCGTGGGCACCCTGTCGCCGAGCGAGTCGGGCGCGCGCGGGCCGAGCGTCTCGAAGATCGTCCGGGTGATCGCGAGCGCGTGGCGGTCGTCGTGCGCGAGGTGGTCGGCGACGCCGCTCACGCGCGTGTGCACGTCGCCTCCGCCGAGTTCCTCCGCGGTCACGACCTCGCCGGTCGCCGCCTGCACGAGAGGAGGGCCGCCCAGGAAGATCGTCCCCTGGTTCCCGACGATGATCGCCTCGTCGGACATGGCCGGCACGTAGGCGCCGCCTGCCGTGCAGGATCCCATGACCACCGCGACCTGCGGCACGCCGGCTGCCGACATGCGGGCCTGGTTCCAGAAGATGCGGCCGAAGTGGTCGCGGTCGGGGAAGACGTCGGCCTGCATCGGCAGGAACGCGCCGCCCGAGTCGACGAGGTAGATGCACGGCAGGCGGTTCTCGAGCGCGACCTCCTGCGCCCGCAGGTGCTTCTTGACCGTGAGCGGGTAGTACGTGCCGCCCTTGACCGTCGCGTCGTTGCCGACGATCACGCAGGCGCGGCCCTCGACGACGCCGATGCCCGTGACGATGCCGGCCGAC
>JAGWVP010000315.1 GCA_018970825.1 bacterium
GGGGGCCGTCAGGTCCACCAGTCCCAGCCCGCCCTCAGATAGTACGCGAAGACCAAGGGTAGGACTAGGCTGTCCGTTCGATCGAGCACCCCGCCATGTCCGGGCAGGATCCACCCGGAGTCCTTGGTGCCATAAGCACGCTTCAGCATGCTTTCCACCAGGTCGCCGGTCTGGGCGAGAATTCCGATCAGGAAGGCGACGAGGGCGACCGAGCGGGGACCGAGACCCGCGGGAGGCAGGAAGTTCCAGACCACGAACCCCCCGAGCACCGCGCCGAGGAGGGCCCCCACGGCCCCTTCGACCGTCTTGGCGGGGCTCACCCGGGGGAAGAGCTTGTGGCGACCGAGGAAGCGACCGGCGAAGTAGCCGCCGGTGTCGGCCGCCATGGCGCAGGCGATCGTGAAGACCACCCAACGGGCCCCCCCGGGGAGCATGCGGAGGCTCACGACGTGGGGCAGGAGAAAGCCCCCGTAGAGGGCCGCGAAGATCCCGCTCGCGAGCCGGGAGGCGGCCCCGGGCATGTCGGTGTCGGCCAGCGACAGCACGAGCCCGCCCGCGAGCACGACCAGGAGGACGAGTCCGAGCGAGTCCGGCCCTCGGACGATCACCGCGCATGCGAACGCGAGCCCGGCGACGATGCAGAGGATGCGTCCCAGGCGGTGGTCGGGAAGCGCCATGTGGGCGACCTCGTCGAGGCCGACCGCCGTCATCGCCAGCACGAAACCGGCGAACACCCAGGCGGGGCTCGCGAGAACGAGCCACAGCAGGATCGGGATCGCGACCGCGGCGGTCGCGAGCCTAGTGCGCAGCACGCAGGCGGCCCTGGTCCGCGGGAGCCTCCGGGACCCCGCCGAAGCGTCGTTCGCGGGACTGGAACTCGCGCAGCGCCTCGAGGAAGTCCCGCTCGCGGAAATCGGGCCAGAGGGTCTCGGTGATGTAGATCTCGGTGTACGCGACCTGCCAGAGCAGGAAGTTCGAGAGCCGGACCTCCCCGCTCGTCCGGATGAGGAGGTCGGGGTCGGGAATGCCGGCCGTGCCGAGGCTCTGGGCGATCGTGTCTTCGCCGATGTCCTCGGGCTCGAGGTCGCCTCGCTTCACCCGGCGGGCGATCGCGCGCATCGCCGACGCGATCTCCTCGCGGGCACTGTAGGAAAGCGCGAGGATCACCGTGAGGCCGTCGTTGTGGCGGGTCTGCTCGACGCTGTGGCGGAGTGCCTGCTGCACGTCCTTCGGCAGCTTGCGCGGGTTGCCGATGACCATGAGACGGACGCGGTCCTTCATCATCCGCTCGAGCTCGGTCGTCAGGTAGTGCTTCAGCAGGCGCATGAGGCCCGAGACCTCGTCGGTCGGCCGACCCCAGTTCTCGGTCGAGAACGCGTAGAGCGAGAGGTAGCGGATGCCGAGCTTGCGCGAGAGCTGCACGATCGCGCGCACCGAGGTCTTGCCCCGGCGGTGACCGTAGAGCCGGTTCAGCCCGCGCCGCTGGGCCCAGCGCCCGTTGCCGTCCATGATGATGGCCACGTGCTCCGGGAGGCGGGCCGGGTCGATCCCGTGAGCCGCCAGGTCGCGTAGGTTCGCTTGCGCCGTCACCCTCATCCCCGACCTCAGACGGTCATGATCTCGTCTTCCTTGGACTTCAGGATCTGCTCGACCTTCTCGATCCCGGCATCGGTCAGGCCCTGGACCTTGTCGTGCCCGTGCCGATGGTCGTCCTCGCCGATCTCCTTCTCCTTCAGGAGCTCCTTCAGCATCTCGTTCGCGTCGCGTCGATGGTTGCGCATCGAGACGCGGTACTCCTCGCCGACCTTGCGCACGTGCTTCACGAGGTCGCGCCGGCGCTGCTCGGTCAGCTCGGGGATCGGGATCCGGACGATCTTGCCGTCGTTCTGCGGATTGAGCCCGAGGTCGGAGCCCTTGATCGCCTTCTCGATCTCGCCGATCGCGCCCTTGTCGTAGGGAGTGACGACGATCAGGCGGGCCTCCGGAACGTTGACCGAGGCGAGCTGGTTCAGGTGCGTGCGCGCTCCGTAGTAGTCGACCATGATCCCGTCGAGGAGCGCCGCCGAGGCGCGACCGGTGCGGAGCTTCGCGAGGTCCTTCTTGAGCCGGCCGGCGGTCTCCTCGATCTCGCTCTTCAGCTGCGCGAGCACGTCGTCGATCACGCCGCGCCTCCCCGGACCATCGTCCCGATGTTCTCGCCCAGCACGACCCGCTTCAGGTTCCCGGGCTCGAGCAGGTTGAAGACGAGCACGGGCAACTGGTTGTCCATGCAGAGCGAGATGGCGGTGGAGTCCATCACCCCGAGTTTCTGGCTCAGGACGTCGAGGTACGTCAACTCCGCGTAGCGGCGGGCGCCGGGGTTCTTCACCGGGTCGGAGTCGTAGATCCCGTCGACCTTGGTCGCCTTCACGAGGATCTCGGCGCCGATCTCGACCGCGCGGAGACTCGCCGCCGTGTCCGTCGTGAAGAACGGGTTGCCGGTGCCCGCGGCGAAGATGACGATGCGGCCCTTCTCGAGATGACGCGTCGCGCGGCGACGGATGTAGGGCTCGGCGACTTCCTTCATCTCGAGGGCCGAGAGCACGCGGGTCTGGATGCCGGCGGACTCGATCGCGGCCTGGAGCGCGAGCGCGTTGAGCATCGTCGCGAGCATGCCCATGTAGTCGGCCGTCGCGCGCTCGATCCCGATCGTCGCGCCCGAGATCCCGCGGAAGATGTTGCCGCCGCCGATCACGACCGCGAGTTCGCCGCCGAGCGCGTGCACGTCGGCGATCTCGCGCGCGAACGTGCGGAGCACCCCGTCGTCGATGCCGTAGCCGCCGGGGCCCGCGAGGGCCTCGCCGCTCATCTTGAGGAGGACCCGGCGGTACGCGAGACCTTCCGCCACGGAAACCTCCCGGCCGCTCAGGCCTCGCCCGCTTCGCCCGACGACTCGCCCAACTGGAGACGGACGAAACGGACGATCTCGATCGGGACACCGGCCTGCTTCGCCTTGTGGGCGACCAGCTTGCCGACGGTGAACTGGGAGTCCTTCACGAACTCCTGCTCGAGCAGGCAGAACTCCGAGTAGAACTTGTTCAGTCGGCCCTCGACCATCTTCTCGACGACCTGGGGCGGCTTGCCTTCCTTCGCGGCCAGCGCGCGGTTGATCTCGCGCTCCCGCTCGACCTCCTCGGCCGAGACCTCCTCGCGCCTCGTGTAGCGGGGATTGATCGCGGCGACCTGCATCGCGACGTCGCGGAGCAGGGCCGCGACCTCGTCCGCGGCGGCACCGGTGGCGGTGGTCTTCGCGAGCACGAGCACGCCGATCTTGCCTCCCGCGTGGACGTAGCTCCCGACGAGGCCCTCGCCCGGCTTCGCCGCCAGGCGGGCGACGCGGCGGGCGACGATGCTCTCCCCCATCGACGCGACGCTCTCGGCGATCGCGTCGGCCACGCTCTTGCCGGAGGCCAGCTTGCCGCTCTCGAGGTTCGCCTCCGCGACGGTGCGGGTCCCGTCGATCGAATCCTTGCCTGCGGCCGTGTCGAGGATCGAAGCCGCGAGCGCCTGGAACGGCTCGGTCTTCGCGACGAAATCGGTCTCGCAGTTGAGCTCGAGCAGCACGCCCTCGGACGGCGAGACGAGCTTCGCCGCGACGACGCCCTCGGCCGCGACCTTGCCGGCGCGCTTCGCCGCGGTGGCGAGGCCCTTTTCCCGGAGGTGCTTGATCGCACCCTCCATGTCTCCGCCCGAGGCCGCGAGGGCGGCCTTGCAGTCCATCATCCCCGCGCCGGTCTTCTCGCGCAGGGTCTTCACAAGGGATGCCGTGATCTCCACTGGACCTCGACCTTCGTGCGTGGGGACGGCGCAGCCCGGGGGCCTGCCGTCGGAATCCTCGGGTTCACCCCGCCGTCGCCGCCGCGGCGGCCCGCGGGGCCTGGGGGACGGAGATCAGGCTCCGGCGGGCGGCGCGGACTCTCCGCTCGCGGCGACCGGGGCCTCGTCGAGGGGGGCGTCGTCGCCGGCGCCCTTCATCTTCGCGTCGAGCTCCGCCTTGCCCTCGATGATCGCGTCCGCGATCGACTGGCAGAACAGCCGGATCGCCCGGATCGCGTCGTCGTTGCCGGGGATCTTGTAGTCCACGACGTCGGGGTCGCAGTTCGTGTCGACCACGGCGACGACGGGGATGCCGAGCTTGTTCGCCTCTCCGACCGCGATCTCCTCCTTCTTGGAGTCGATCACGAAGATCGCGTCGGGGAGCTTGCGCATGTTCTTGATGCCGCCCAGCGAGGCGAGGAGCTTGTCCTTCTCGCGGGTGTGATTCAGGATTTCCTTCTTCGTGTACTTGTCGACGGTCGCCGGGTCGTCGAGCAGCTCCTCGAGCTTCTTCAGGCGCTCGATCGACGCCTTGATCGTCTGGAAGTTCGTGAGCATGCCGCCGAGCCAGCGG
>JAGWVP010000316.1 GCA_018970825.1 bacterium
AGCCGCAGGCCGAGCCGCGGCAGTTCCTCGCGCAGGAAGGCGCGCAGGCCCGCCCCGGTCACCGTGAGGGACGACATCATCGCGCGCCGCGCGCTCGCCGCGGCGAGCGCCGCGACGTGCGCCTCGAGGGCCGCCCTGTAGCGCTCGAGCACGGCGGACCCCGCGGCGAGGCGAAGGGTCTCGCCGGTCTCGGCGTCGACCAGGATGTCCCGACCGCGCAGCCACGACGGGTCGAGGTCTTCCCGCGAGAGCACCTGCACCACCTTGCCCTCGCAGCCGCCGTGCCCGATCGCGTCGAGCGCCCGGCCGATCGCCTCCTCTTCGAAGAGGAAGTCGGACACGAGGAAGACGAGACCGCGGCGCACGCCGCGCAGCAGGGAAACGAGGCCCGCCGCCGGCTCGCCGCCGGCGCCCGCGGGCGCGAGCGATGCGAGGAACGACCGCATCGTCGAGAGCGACGGGCGTCCGCGCAGCGGACCCACGTGCCGCGGCGGCGCCCCGCCCGGCAGCGCCGCGAGGTGGACCCGGTCTCCCCCCGCGAGCGAGACCGATCCGACGATCGCCGCGACCGCGGTCGCGAGGTCGAGCTTGCTGCCCGGGCCCGTCGGCCCCATCGACGCGCTCGCGTCGATCACGATCCACACCGGCACCTCGCGTTCGGCGACGTAGCGCCGCGTGAGAAGTTCGCCCAGGCGGGCGAACGCGGCCCAGTCGACGCGTCGCAGGTCGTCGCCCGGCGCGTACGCGACGTGGCGCTCGACCTCGGTGCCCGACGGGTCGCTGCGCCCGCGCACCGGCGTGTGGCCCGGGCGCTCGCCCGAGGCGTGGCGCGCTCGCATGCGCACCCGTTCGAGCGCGCCCTGCACGGCCGGCGAGAACGCCTCGTCGAGCAGGCGCGACCCGGCCTCGGCCGGGGCAGTCGGGTCGCTCAGCGCTGCCACGCCCGGCCGGCCTCGAGCAGCCGGTCCACGACCGCGAGCGGCGTCACGCCCTCGGTCTCGGCCGCGAAGTTGACCACGACGCGGTGGGCGAGCGCGGGCCGCGCGACCTCCTCCACGTCCGAGTACGAGACGTTCACGCGCCCGTTCAGCAGCGCGACCACCTTCGCGCCGAGCACGAGCGCCTGCGCGCCGCGGGGGCTCGCGCCGATCGCGACGTACTTCCGAACGAAATCCTGCTTCGTCGCCTCGGGTACGCTCTCGCGCACCAGCGTCGCGACCCAGTCCTCGATCGGCGGCGCGACGATCACCTCGCGCACGAGTCGCCGCAGCGCGTCCAGGCGACGCGCCGGGTCGGGCCCGAAGAGCGGCTCGATGCGCGCCGACTGCGCGCCGGTCGTGCCGCGCAGGATCTGGCGCAGGTCCTCGACCTCCGGGTAGCGCAACGTCACCTTGAAGAGGAAGCGGTCGAGTTGGGCTTCGGGCAACGGGTAGGTGCCCTCCATCTCGATCGGGTTGAGCGTCGCGAGCACGAAGAAGGGCGTGTGCAGCGCGTGGGTCTTGCCGGCGACCGTCACCTGCAGCTCGGCCATCGCCTCGAGCAGCGCCGACTGGGTCTTCGGCGTCGCGCGGTTGATCTCGTCGGCGAGCAGGATGTGGGCGAAGAGCGGTCCGGGCACGAAGGTCATCGAGCGCCGCCCGTCGGCTCCCTCCTCGAGGATGCGGGTGCCGGTGATGTCGGAGGGCATCAGGTCGATCGTGAACTGGACCCGCGAGAACGAGAGGTCGAGCGCCTCGCCGAGCGAGCGGACCAGCAGCGTCTTGCCGATGCCGGGCACGCCCTCGATGAGAACGTGCCCGCCTGCGAAGAACGCGACGAGGATCGAGCGCAGGGCCTCGCGGTGCCCGATCACCGCCTTGCCGACCTCGCGCTCGAGCGCGGAGAAGGCGTCGCGGAACTCCTGGGGGGTCGGTGTGGGGTTCGTCGCTTGCGCGCTCGTCATGGTTCCCTCGCGAAGACGCGTTTCACCACCCGCTCGTACTCCGCGGGGATCTGCTCGTGCCGGACGTGGCGTTCGGCGGACTGCTCCCCGCGCGCCACGTCGGCGATGATCGCATGCGGGTCGTCCGGCGTCCCGTCGTGCCCCGGGGCCGCGTCGCGACGTCCGGCGCCCAGCGTGAGGGAGAAGCGCGCGGCCTGGTGAGGGTTCTCGGCGAGCGGCCGGGAGGCGAGCATCGCGCCGCCCTTGCCCGTGCCCGCCGCGGAGCCTCCTCCGCCCGGGGCCTTCGCGCCCTTCGCGTCGCCGTCGCCGACCGGTGCGTCCTGCTTTCCGTCGGCGCCGGTCGGCGGTCGCCCCTTGCCCTTGCCGTCGCGCGAGGCCTCGGGCCCGGCGGGCCGGCTCTCGCCCGTGGGCTTGCCGTCCGCGCCCTGCTTCGTACCCGACTCGCCCGTTCCCGCGCCGCCCATCGTCTTCGCGCCACCCTCTCCGCTCTCGAGACGGGCGAGCGAGGCGTCGGGTGGACGCCCGCCGGGTTGGCCCTTGGTCTGTCCGACGCCGCCGCGCTTCGCGTCGACGCCCGCCTGCGGCGGGTCCTCGCTCGCGCCCGGAGGCTTTGCGCCCGCGGGCGGCGGCGGACCGAGCGCGCGACCGGCGACGGAGCGCTCGAATCGACTCGCCAGCATCGCGCGCACCTCGCGCCCCCCGGGGGCCGACCCCTCGATCGTGCGGCTCGGGCCGTCGCCCCCGCCCGGCGGTCCGGGCGCCTGCGTGGTGCCGGCGCCGATCGCGGAGGGTTCGTTGCCGGCGCCGGTGTCGGCTCCCCCGCCGCCCTCCTCCGACGCGCGCGTCGCGAGCTCCGGGGGCGACTGCGGCTCGCGCACGAGCGGCACGAGCGTCAGGAGCGCCGCGATCAGTCCCGCGACCGGCAGCGCCGCGACTCCCGGGATCCGCGGGATGTCGAGCGGGTGGTCGGCCCAGCGGGGCAGGGAATCACGGTTGTCCTCCTCGAGGGCACTCCACAGCGCCGATCGCCCGTCTTCGGGCGTCGCGACGAGAGAGAGCAGCCGCTGGTCGAGGTCGATCCTCGACTCGACCCAGCGGGCGGTCGCGACCTCGTCCGCGCGCTCTTCGCGCAGGGCGAGGGCCGTTCGCGCGACGATCGCGAGCCACGCGGCCACGAGCGCCGCGGCCGCAAACCCGAAGGCCGAGGGGGAGACACGGCTGGCAATCGGCGCGCTCGCGGCGAGCAGCAGGAGCCCGCTGCCGACCGTCACGCACGCGGCCCGCTGCACGGCGGCCCGGTTCAGCCGGTTCCGAACCTGGTCGAGCGATGAGCGCGTTTCCAAGGTGAGTCCGTGATGCCGGTGGGCCGGGTCGCGATGGCGGCGGTCGAGGTCGTCCGGGAAACGGAAGAAATCGTGGCTCTGCGTGTCCGGACGCTACGCCAGCCCCCGTGGGTGGTCAACGAACGTGCACGTCCCCGATCCCGCGCCTCGACCGGTCGTCTCGCATCCGGGTTCCTCGAGGCCTGGTGCGTCGGCAGGTCCGCGCCGCAGGAGACCATCGATACCGAGTGCCATCCCGCGGCCGAGTCTCCGTGATCGGAGGCCCGCCTCGTCGCCGGCCACCGGCGAGCGCCGCTGGTCCGGAGGTCAGGTGCGCGCGCCGACCAGGGCCGTGACCGCCTGCGAGAGGCCGTCGACGCTCAGGTGGTACATCGGGAAGACCTTCCGGATCGTCTTCACGGTCCGGTAGTCGTCCCAGCGCGCGACGTCCTCGGGGTTGATCCACACCGAGCGGTCGAAGTGGCCCGCGATCCGCGAGAGCCACTCGATTCCCGGGGTCGGCGTGGTCACGCGCGGGTCGATGCCGCCGTAGGCGTCGGCGAGCTCGGCCGGGTGCATCGCCGCGTCTCCGACCAGCGCCACCTTCCAGCGCGAGTCGAGCCGCCGCAGGATGTCGCCGGTCGGCACGGCGTCCTCGCGGCTCATGCGCGCCCGCGAGTAGACGTGGTCGTACACGCAGTTGTGGAAGTAGTAGAACTTGAAGTCGCGCAGCCCGCGCTCCTCGTGCAGCGCCGTGAGCAGCTGGCTCACGCCGTCGACGTAGGGATCCATCGTGCCGCCGACGTCCATGAGCAGAAGGAGCCGCACGTCGTTGCGGCGCGGGGCGCGGAAGACCATCTCGATCTCGCCGGCGTTGCGGCAGGTCTCGTCGATCGTCTCGTCGAGGTCGAGCTCGGTCTGGGCTCCCGTGCGCGTGAGCTGTCGCAGGCGCCGCAGCGCGACGCGCACCTGGCGGGTGTCGAGGACCTGGTCGGTGCGGTAGTCGGCGAAGAGCCGCTGCTCGGCCACCTTCATCGCGGAGCGCGATCGGCCCGGGCCGCCGACGCGGATGCCGGTCGGGTGGCGGCCGCCGTGACCGAAGGGCGACCGCCCGCCGGTGCCGACCCAGCGGT
>JAGWVP010000317.1 GCA_018970825.1 bacterium
CGGCTACTGCTTCCGCTCCTTCAACGGCGGCGCGTGGGCGGCCTGCCCGACGCCGACGGGCAATGCGCTGCGCGGCGTGGCCTCGGGCATCCCGGGCTTCGTCGCCGTCGGAGACGCGGGCACGATCGTGTTCTCGAACGACGGCGGCGAGTGGCGCAACGTGCCCTCGCCGACCGGCGAGACGCTGCTCGGGATCGGCGCGAACCAGGGTTTCTACGTCGCGGTCGGCAACTACGGAACGATCCTGCGCTCGATCGGCGGACTCGAGTGGGAGCAGGTGTCGAGCCCGTCGGGTGCGAACCTGACCGACGCGGTCGTCCTCCCCGGGCTCGTGGTCGTCGTCGGACAGGGCGGCACGATCCTCACCTCCGTCGACGACGGCCGCACCTTCGAGCAGCAGATCTCGCCGACGAACCGGAACCTCTGGGGCGTCGCCTACGGCGACGGGACCTTCGTCGCGGTGGGCAACAACGGCAAGATCGTGAATTCCTTCGACGGCTTCTACTGGTTCTGACCCGCGTCGGGCGGCCGCTCGCGGGCTCTCGCTCGCGGGCGGCCTTCCGGGCCGCGCCTCCCGGCCTCAGGAGCGCCTGCGGTCGAGCGTGACGAACGCGAACGCGTGCTCGTTGCGGTCGTCGGCGGGATGGCTCCCGACGGCCTGTTCGCTCCACTCGGTCGGATCGAGGGGAGGGAATCGCACGTCGCCTTCCACCCGAGCGGCGACCCGCGTGAGTTCGATGCGGTCGGCGACGGGGAGTGCCAGCGCGTAGACCTCCGCGCCGCCGATCACGAAGAGCTCGGTCTCGCCCGCGCGGCGTGCGCGCGCAAGCGCGTCCTCGAGCGAGGGCTCGACGACGACGGATTCGTCCTCGGGACGGAAGAACGGGTCGCGCGACAGCACGACGTTCGTGCGTCCGGGCAGCGGCCGCCCGATCGACTCCCAGGTCCGGCGCCCCATGACGACGTGGTGGCCGGTCGTGAGCTCGCGGAAGCGCCGCAGGTCGGCCGACAGGCGCCACGGGAGCGTCCCGTCGCGGCCGATGACCCCGTTCTCGGCGACCGCCGCGACCAGCGTGACCCGCACCGGCGGCCCTAGACCGCCACCGGGGCCGCGATCCCGGGGTGCGGGTCGTAGCCGACGAGCTCGAAGTCCTCGTAGCGGAAGTCGAAGATCGACCCGGGCACGCGTCGCAGGACGAGGCGCGGAAGCGGCCGCGGCTCGCGCGAGAGTTGCAGCCGCGCCTGCTCGAAGTGGTTCCGGTAGAGGTGCACGTCGCCGAAGCTGTGCACGAAGTCGCCGGGCTCGAGCCCGGTCACGGCCGCCACCATGCAGGTGAGCAGCGCATAGGACGCGATGTTGAACGGCACGCCGAGGAAGACGTCGGCGCTGCGCTGGTAGAGCTGGCAGGAGAGGCGGCCGCGCGCGACGTAGAACTGGAACAGGCAGTGGCAGGGCGGCAGCTTCATGCGGTCGATGTCGGCGACGTTCCAGGCACTCACGACGAGGCGGCGCGAGTCGGGATCGGTGCGGATGCGACGCACGACGTCCTCGACCTGGTCGATCGTGCCGCCGTCGCGCGCTGGCCACGAGCGCCACTGCCTGCCGTAGACCGGGCCGAGATCGCCGTTCTCGTCGGCCCACTCGTCCCAGATCGTGACGCCGTTCTCCTGGAGCCAGCGCACGTTCGTGTCGCCGCGCAGGAACCACAGGAGCTCGACGATGATCGACTTCAGATGCAGCCGCTTCGTCGTGACGACCGGGAATCCGACGGAGAGGTCGAAGCGCATCTGGTGGCCGAACACGCTGCGGGTGCCGGTGCCGGTGCGGTCGGACTTGTCGACGCCCTCGTCGAGGATCCGCCGCAGGAGATCGTGGTAGGCCTCCATCGCGGCGCGAAGGTTACCGCGCGACGGGGCGCGGGTCACGCATCCGGGCGATGGAATCTCGCCCTCCGGCGCGCGCGGTCGGCAACGTCCCGCGATCCGTGGTAGCCCACGGGCGAGGTCGACCCCGTGAAGCCCGAGTTCATCGCCGAGCGACTGGTCCCCTTCCTCGAGGCCGAGACCGGGGCGAGCGTCCGGCTCGACGGCCTGCGCTCGATGACCGGGGGGGCGACCCGCGAGGCCTTCCGTCTCGACGCCGTCGTCGAGCGTCCGGGCCGGGTCGCCGAGACGCACCCGCTCGTGCTGCTCGTGTTCCGCCCCGGCGGACAGCGGGCCTTCGGCGCGCGCGAGGAGTTCCGGCTCCTCGAGGCGCTCGGCCGCGTCGGCGCGCCGGTGCCGCGGCCCTTCGCGGCGGGAGAGGAGGCGCTCGGCCGACCCTTCTACCTGATGGAACGCGTGCCCGGGGAGGCGATCGGACGGCGCATCGTGCGCGAGGACCGCTTCGCGGCCGCGCGCGAGGTTCTCCCGGGGCAGCTCGCGCGCGCCCTCGCCGCGATCCATCGCGTCCCGGTCGAGGGCGATGCGCTCGACTTCCTGCCCGGGCCCGCCCCGGGCGAGCCGATCGCGGCGAGCGAGGTCGATCGCCTCGAACAGCTCTACCGCGCGATCGCGGTCGAGCCGCATCCGGTGTTCGAGGTCACGCTTCGCTGGCTGCGCTCGAACCTGCCCGCCTCGGCCCCGGGTGCCGCGCCGGCGCTCGTCCACGGGGATTTCCGCATCGGCAACGTGCTGGTCGACGAGCAGGGGCTGCGCGCGGTTCTCGACTGGGAGCTCGCGCACCGCGGCGACCCGCTGGAGGACCTCGGCTGGATCTGCGTGCGCTCCTGGCGCTTCGGCAACGACCGGCGGACGCTCGGCGGGATCGCCGACCGCGAGGCGCTCTTCTCGGCCTACGAGGATGCCGTCGGCCACGGCGTCGACCGGGCGGCGCTGCGCTTCTGGGAGATCTACGGCAACCTGCGCTGGGGCGTGTTCACGCTCGTGCAGGTGCGCGGCTTCCTCGAGGGGATCGTGCCGAGCATCGAGCTCGCGAGCATCGGCCGCCGCACCGCCGAGACCGAGTGGGAGCTGCTGCAGCTGATCGAGGGGAGGGCGCGCTGATGCAGGACCGTCCGACCGTGCACGAGCTGCTCGAGTCGCTCGGCCGTTTCCTCGACGAGGAGATCGTGCCGGCGACCGACGGGCGCCGGCAGTTCCTCGCGCGCGTCGCGGCGAACGTCGCGCGGCTCGTCGACCGCGAGCTCGCGTCGGAGGAACCGCAGCTCGACGACGAGTGGCGGCGACTGCGCGCGATCCCCGGGCTCGTCGCCGGAGACGCCGAGCCGACCGGTCGCGAGGCCCTGCGCCGGGCGATCGCGGAGGCGACCGCCGAGCTCGCCGGGCGCATCCGCTCCGGCGAGGTCGACGGCGAAGGTCCGCGGCGGGCGGCGGTGCTCGATCACCTGCGACGGACCGTGCGCGAGAAACTCGTCGTCTCGAACCCCGCGTGGATCGAGGCCGACGAGGGGGCCGAGGGGCCCTGACGACCCCGGGCGGCGGGCCCACGATCGTCGGCGGATCGCCCCTTGCGCCCCCCGACACGGCGATGCATCTTCCCTCCACGAGTCCGAGGGAGGGCACACGCAGATGGCAGCTGGCATTTCCGAGGTGAGCGACGCGACGTTCGAGGCGGAGGTGTTGCGTTCCGCGACGCCGGTCCTGATCGACTTCTGGGCGCCGTGGTGCGGCCCCTGCCGGGCGATCGCCCCGGTCGTCGAGGAGCTCGCGCGCGAGTACGCGGGCAAGGTCAAGATCGTGAAGATGAACGTCGACGACAATCCGCAGACGCCGGCAAAGTACGGGGTTCGCGGCATTCCGAACCTGATCGTCTTCAAGGGCGGCCAGGTCGCCGAGCAGATCGTGGGCGCGGTGCCGAAGGCGCGGCTCGCGAAGGCGCTCGACTCCGTCGCCGTCGCCTGAGGTTCCCGAGCCCGAACCCGGGGGCGCACCGCCCCCGGGTTCGGCTCGTATCGCGGCCCCGGCCGCCGGGAGGATGCGAATGGGTTCCGAATCCCTTCTCGTCTCGCTGCTGATCGGAGCGCTCTCGGGCTGGCTCGCGGGGCAGGTGATGCGCGGCGGCGGCTTCGGCCTGCTCGGCGACATCGTCGTCGGATTCGTCGGCGCGACGGTCGCGAACTGGCTCTTCCCGGCGCTCGGCCTCGACATGGGCGGCGGCTGGACCGGCGCGATCGTCCCGGCCGCGCTGGGCGCGATCCTCTTTCTCGCACTCCTGCGCCTGCTCGGCATCTGAGGCGCCCGCCTCGCCGCCAGAGCGGGCAACGACGCCGCCGCGGCCGGAGAACCGGACCGCCTCTCGCGGGGGCCGGGGCGCCCACCCCGCTCGCCCGGATCAGAACAGGTGTCGGCGCATGCTGATGTTGAGCACGAGCCCGAGCCCCGCCA